>WNEB01000157.1 GCA_009914575.1 Burkholderia gladioli | reverse complement strand
AAGGTCGATTCGCTCGCCAGGTAGACGCCTTCGTCGGCCAGCGCCGGCACGATTCGCGCGGGCGGCATACCGGCAAAGCGCGGTTCGTTGGCGACCGCGAGCACGGCCTGACGCTCCTGCTCGGTCAACGCGTGCGCTGGCTCGGGATGAACAGCCTGCGGTCGACGATCGCCCGTTTGCAGCCCATCCTTGGCCTTCCAACGTTGCAGGGTACGTACGTCAATGCCGGCGGTCTCGCAAGCCAGACGCAGGCGCGCACCAGCCTCATGAGCCGTTTTTATGTTTCGGGCAGTCATCTGGCGATCTTCCAGTCCGATCATGCGTCCTCGCCCTTGGGGAAGATCGCCTCGAGTTTTTTTGACAGCACCAGCAACGCTGTCGTCTCGGCGAGCGCTTTGTCCTTGCGTCGAACCTCCCGTTCGAGCTCCTTGATCCGGCGGCGATCCGCTTTCGTTTGCTGCGGCGTGGCGCGCACGTCTTCCGGGTCTGCCAGCGCCTGCGTGGCCGCTTCCCGCCATGCGGCAAGCTCCTGCGGATACACGCCGTTCTCGCGACACCAGGCGTTGCGCGATGCCTCGTCCAGCGCGGCGGTGGTGAGCACCGCGTCCAGTCGCGATGCCGCTGTCCAGCCCCGCTCGCGGGCGGGGCTGGACAGCGACTCACTGCGCCACCGCTCCAGCGTACTTACGCTCACACGTGTTTCCTGCGCGACATCTTCAACTGGCGCGCTCTCCGGCGGCAACAACCTTGCAACCACCTTGTCCTTGAATGCCTGTCTGTACTTTGCCACTTCTCGTCCTCATAGCACCCCCGGATTTCCAGATCCTATCCGGGCGACAACTATTCTGACGCGCGGGGCCGGCCACGTGCCAGTCGACCGTCAGCCCGTAATCGTTGAGCACAGTTCGACTTCGGCGGCATCCTCGACCGCCGCGCCGTACAGCGCGAAATCGCGCCAGACGAGCGCGAGCGTCTCGCGCACCTGCGCCGGGCCGACGACGGCCGCCCCGTTCATCTGCTCGCGCAGCAGCAGGTTGCCGCGCGCCAGCCAGCGCCGCAGCACCGGCCCCGGCGCGCCGCGCAACGCGCGCAGGCAGGCGCGGGCCAGCCGCCAATAGTCGTAGGGATCGGTGCCGGACAGTGCCGCCAGACAGGTATCGAGCGTGTCGAACGCGGCGGCGGGCGGTGCGTCGGGTTCACGCAACACCACGAGCAGCGCGGCTTCGTAGCCGGCGCGCAGGTGCGCGAGCCGGTCGGCCGGCATCGCCGCCAGCCGCGCGGGCGGCACCGGTCGCCCCGCCAGCGCCAGCCAGTCGGCTGGCGCGACCGCAACCGGCGCCGCACCGTCAACCGCCGCCAATTGCCGCAAGGCATCGTGATGGGCGTGGAGCGACGGCGAACAGGCCAGTTCGCGCAGGTTGCGGCGGGCGATCGCCCAGCGGAAATCGCGCAGTGCCTCGCGGAACCCCTCGTTCGGCCTGCCGCCCGATGGCGGCGTCGCGACGGGCGCAGCGCACGGAACAGCGCCTCGCCGGACGCCGTGCTGGCTTCTGCCAGCGTCGCCTCGGCAAGCAGCACCGCGCCGCCGCGGGGATTCGGCAGCGCATCGGGCATCGGTATTACGCTCGGAGACAGCAAGGTCATGGGCACGTAATCGTCGACGCGTGGGCTGAAGCGCCACGCGGCCCTGCCGCGCAGCTGGCCTGCCTTGCCGGCGACGCGTCAGACGCGCCGGCGGTCGGGCCGATACATCGGCTTCGCGAGACTGGTCAGATCTGGACCATCTCGAAATCTTCCTTGCGCGCGCCGCATTCCGGGCACGTCCAGTTGATCGGCACGTCCTCCCAACGCGTACCCGGGGCGATACCCTCGTCGGGCAAGCCCGCCTCTTCGTCGTAGATCCAACCGCAGATCAGGCACATCCAGCTTTTGTATTCCATCGTTTGCCGCGCAGGGAAAAAACCATTTTTGGGCAGACGTGATGGTAACGTGCGGACGGTCGCCCTGCCTAGCATTGCGGTTCTAGACGACCTGCCGGAAATTTGTTGCACATCAATTCCGAAACACCATCCAGGACAAAATAACGCGGCCGGCCCCGGTTCGCCGCTGTTAGGAATATAAAGCCGCCGCTCGGTACGAACCCGTCGCCGCGACGCGAACCGATGCGCGGCAACGCGCCGCAAACGCCCGCCAGATATTGCATTCGGTTAAAAAAACCATTTCTTGCGCAAGTTTCCAACGCATAATGACCGGCAAGGCGCACCCGAGTGGTGCGCCGCCCGATCGTTCTCTCTTTCCCCGATTTTTCATGTCCATCAACGCCCCTCCGATCGTCCTCACCTTCGGCTTGTTCGATCCCACCGGCGGCTCCGGCCTGCAGGCGGATCTGCTGACGCTGGCGAGCATGGGCTGCCACGGCACGTCGGTGCAGACCGGCTACACGGTCCGCGACTCGGCCACCTGCGATGAAGTCACCGGCCTCGATCCGGATACCGTCGTCGCGCAGGCCCGGATGCTGCTCGAGGACATGCCCGTCGCCGCGGTCAAGATCGGCGCCACGGCCCGCGCCGAAGTGGTCACCGCGATCGCCGAGGTCGTGGCCGACTACGACGGCGTGCCGCTCGTGCTCGCGCCCGATTTCACGCTCGACGACGAACACGTGCTTGCTGCCGACGATCTGCGCGAATCGATCGCCGATCTGCTCGCCCCGCAAACCACGCTGCTGGTGGCCGATCACGCCACGCTGATCGCGCTCGCGCAGCCCGACGGCGACGCGGAAGCGCCGAACCTCGACACGGCGATCGCGCACCTGCTGTCGCAAGGCTGCGAGTACATCCTGGCGACGGAAACGGGCACGCACCGGCTCGTCAATACGCTGTACGGCGAGGAAGGCCAGATCCGCCAAGATCTCTGGGAGCGCACGCCGAACCGGCTGATGGGCGTGACCGACACGCTCGCCGCGGCCATCGCGGCGCTGCTGGCCAACGGCCAGGAACCGCCCGAGGCGGTGCGGGAGGCGCAGGAATACCTGTACCAGGCCGCGCGCGATGCGTTCCGGCCCGGCATGGGCGCCTGGGTACCCGACCGCTTCTTCTGGGCGCGCAGCAACGACGACGACACGCCCGCCCAGCCGGTCGCACCGGCCACGCCGTCTTACGGCGCATCGCGTCACTGACGCACGCCGGCGGGGCGCAAGCCCCCCAGTTTTCCCACGCCGCCCATGCCGCCCGGCATGCCGCCAGCCATCGGGGCATCTTCCTTGGCAGTTCGGCAACGGCAGCGTCCGTCGTCAGCAGCAGGCCGGCGACCGATGCTGCGTTTTGCAGCGCCGTGCGCGTGACCTTGGTCGGATCGACCACGCCAGCTTCGACCATGTCGACGTACTCGCCCGTTGCGGCGTTGTAGCCGTAGTTGCCCGTACCCGGCTGCAACTGCTGCGACCACGACGCTGGCTTCTTCGCCGCCGTTCGTGACGATCTGACGCAGCGGCTCTTCCATCGCGCGCAGCACGATCTTGATGCCGGCGTTTTGATCGGCGTTCGCGCCGGTCAGTGCCGTGATCGCGGTGCGAGCGCGGATCAGCGCAACGCCGCCACCGGCCACGATGCCTTCTTCCACAGCTGCGCGCGTAGCGTGCAGTGCGTCTTCGACACGTGCCTTCTTTTGCCTCTCTTGAATTTCGAGTGGGTGGATTTTTCCGGGTCAAGGGCGGGCGAAGCCCGGCGCAGCGAACCCTTTATGCGGAGAAATCTACGAGCACGCTTGAGGGCTCGGGCCAGGCAAAGCCTTGCGCCGCCTGGCCCCCGAGAGCCCGTCCGGCGGCGAGGACTTCCACGCCTTGGGGCGGGGGCTAGGGGCGGGAAGATACCGTTTTGCGACGTAGGTTTTCGTACCCCGGCGGCCCTTTTCACCCACTCAAATTTCAAGAGAGCCCTTCTTTTCCTTCATTTCGACTTCGGTGGCTGCGCCGACCTTGATCACGGCAACACCGCCTGCCAGCTTGGCAACGCGCTCTTGCAGCTTTTCACGGTCGTAGTCCGACGTCGCTTCTTCGATTTGCGAGCGCACTTGCTTGACGCGGGCTTCGATGTTCACGGCTTCGCCTGCGCCGTCGATGATCGTCGTGTTTTCCTTGCCCACTTCGATGCGCTTGGCTTGGCCCAGTTCGGCCAGGGCGGCCTTCTCGAGCGTCAGGCCGGTTTCTTTTCCGCGACGACTTGACCGCCGGTCAGGATCGCGATGTCTTCCAGCATGGCCTTGCGACGGTCGCCGAAGCCCGGAGCCTTGACGGCGACGGTCTTGAGGATGCCGCGGATGTTGTTGACGACCAGCGTGGCGAGCGCTTCGCCTGCGGCGGCTCCGGTTTTTCTAGACACAGATTTGGGGGGCGTTGTTGCATAAATCGAGCGAGATCCGTTGACGTTTACGCGCAACGGGAGCTATTGTCGAATCTGGTGTACGGCGGTCGCGACGGGAATTTGAGAAGGCGGTGGCGGTTTAGCTGAGAATGTTGCTTGTCATGAGCACAACCAGCGAACCCTGAGTGATCCGGAAACCAGCCA
>WNEB01000156.1 GCA_009914575.1 Burkholderia gladioli | reverse complement strand
CCGCCGGACGGGCTCGGGGGCCAGGCGGCGCAAGGCTTTGCCTGGCCCGAGCCCTCAAGCGTGCTCGTAGATTTCTCCGCATCAAGGGTTCGCTGCGCCGGGCTTCGCCCGCCCTTGACCCGGAAAATCCACCCACTCGAAATTCAAGAGAGGCGGAAAGCTTCTCGCCTGGCACCGGTTCGCAGTTCGCGCTGCTGCCGGCCGACAACGCCACCGGCAACTTCACGAAGATCGTGCAGCGCGTGCCGGTGCGCATTCACGTGCAGGCCGACGACGAAACGCGCCGCGTGCTGCTGCCGGGCCTGTCGGCGGACGTGAACGTCGACACGCGCGACGACGGGCAGCATCATGGCTGAAGCCGCCACGCCGCCCGCAGGCTCGCCGGCGCCGCACGCCGAGGAGCGCGCCAGCGCCACCGACTGGATCGCCGTGGCCGCCGGCTCGCTCGGCGCGCTGATGGCCACGCTCGACATCTCGCTCACCAACTCGGCGCTGCCGCAGATCCAGGGCGAAATCGGCGCTACCGGCACCGAGGGCACCTGGATTTCCACCGGCTACCTGATGTCGGAAATCGTCATGATTCCGCTCGCCGCGTGGCTCACGCGCGTGTTCCGACTGCGAAACTTCCTGCTGGTGTCGGCGGTGCTGTTCATCGTGTTCTCGATGATGTGCGGCTGGTCGAACACGCTCGCGCTGATGATCGTCGGTCGGATCGGCCAGGGCTTCACCGGCGGCGCGATGATCCCCACCGCGCAGACCATCATCCGCACCCGGCTGCCCACCTCGCAGCTGCCGGTCGGCATGACGCTGTTCGGCCTGATCGTGCTGCTCGGGCCGCTGTTCGGGCCGGTGCTCGGCGGCTGGCTGGCCGAGAACGTCAGCTGGAGCTGGTGCTTCTTCATCAACCTGCCCGTCTGTCTGATCCTGATCGCGCTGCTGGTGCTCGGCCTGCCGTCCGACAAGCCGCAGTGGCCGCAGTTCTTCAGCGCCGACTGGGTCGGCATCGCCGGGCTGTCGATCGGCCTGTCGTCGCTGACGGTGGTGCTCGAGGAAGGCCAGCGCGAGCGCTGGTTCGAATCGAGCATGATCGTCTCGCTGAGCTGGGTGACGTTCGCGGGCTTCGTGCTGATCGCGATCTCGCAGTTCACGGCGAAGCGGCCGATGCTGCGGCTCTCGCTGATGCGCAACCCGCGCTACGCCAGCGTGATCGTGATCGTGGCCGCCGTGGGCGCGGGCCTGTACGGCATTTCGTACCTGCTGCCGCAGTTCCTGGCGATCGTCTCCGGCTACAACGCCGAGCAGGCGGGCGAGATCATGCTGCTGTCGGGCCTGCCCGCGTTCCTGATGATGCCGCCGATCCTGCCCAAAGCTGCTCGGCAAGGTCGATTACCGCGTGCTCGTGATCACCGGGCTGCTGCTGTTCTTCCTCAGCTGCATGCTCGACATCTCGCTGACGGCGCAGAGCGTCGGCCACGATTTCGTCTGGTCGCAGCTGATCCGGGGCGTCGCGCAGATGCCGCTGAACCAGGCCTCGATGGCCACCGTCTCGCGCGAGGAATCGGGCGACGCGGTCGGGCTTTACAACATGGCCCGCACCCTCGGCAGCTCGATCGGCCTGGCGATCATCGGCACCGTCATCGACCGCCGCACCACCTATAACAAGGCCGTGATCCGCGAATCGGTCAGCAACAACTCGCTGATCGGCCAGGATCGCATTTCGCAGTACGCAGCGAACTGGTTCTCGTACACGGGCGACATGGCCTACTCGAAGATGCGCGCGCTCGGGCAACTGGCGCAGCAGATCAACGTGCAGGCCACCGTGATGACCTATTCGGAAACCTTCTACCTGCTCGGACTCGCGCTGATTGCCTGCGTGCCGCTGGCGCTGCTGTTGCGCACGCCGCCGCGCCGGGGCGCCGCGCCGCCCGCCTCGTCCGGCCACTGAACCGATTGATTCGATGACGTCCTTCTCCCTGCCCCGTCCCGCCCTGACGCTGATCGCCGCCGCGAGCCTGCTCGCCGGCTGCACGGTCGGCCCGAACTACCACGGTGCGCCGGCCGCGCCGAGCGCCGCCAACCTTCGTGTGCGCGCCACAAGCCGGCGTGGACGCCAACGCGCCCACGCCGAGCGCGTGGTGGGAAACGCTCGGCGATCCTCAGCTTAACGAACTGATCGCCGCGGCGCTGGCCCACAATCCCGATCTGCACGCCGCGCAGGCACGCCTGCGCGAAGCGCGCGCCCAGCTGAGCCAGCAACGCGCCAACGCGCTGCCGAAAACCACGACCGATCCAGCTCTATTCGGCCAGCTTCGACGCAACCTGGGAAATCGATCTGTTCGGCGGCACGCGGCGCGCGATCGAGGCCGCCTCGGCGCAGGCCGAAGCGGTCACGGTCGATCTGGCCGACACGCAGGTGTCGATCGCGGCCGAAGTGGCCAATGCCTACATCGACCTGCGCGATCAACAGCAGCGCCTCGCGCTGTCGCATCGCACGGCCGATCTGCAACAGCGTCAGCTCGATCTGACGCTGCAACGCCGAGCCCGCGGCGTCGCGGCCGACGCCGACGTGGAACGCCTGACCGCGCAAGTGGAAAACACGCGCGCCACGCTGATCCCGCTCGACGCTCAGGTGACCGAATCGCTCGACCGGCTCGCATCGAGCAATGCGCAGATCGGCGAACATATCACCGACTATTTCCAGAAGGTCACGCTGCTCGGCGACATCGGCTTCAGCGCCGGCGATCCGGGCCATTTGTTCCGCAAGCAGAACTACTCGTGGGTCGGCGCGCCGTACCTGCAATGGAACATCTTCGATTTCGACCGCACGCGCGGCGCGGTGCGGGCCGCGGAGGCCTCGCGCGACGAGGCCGAGGCGAATTACACGAAGTCCGTGCTCGGCGCGTTGCAGGATGCGAACACGGCGCTGTCGCGTTATGGCCACCAGCGCGATCACGTCGTCACGCTGACCAAGGTGGAAACCTCGGCCACGCATTCGGCCACGTTGATGGATCAGCGCTACCGCGCGGGCGTCTCGTCGATGATCGACCTGCTCGACACACAACGCGAATCGCTGTCGGCGCAGCAGAACGTGATCGCCGGGCAGGCCGAGCTGATCAAGGATTACGTGTCGCTGCAAAAGAGCCTGGGCCTGGGCTGGCAAACCGATGCCGCCGATGCCGGCGCCCAACCGCCAAGCGCAGCCACGGCACCGAAGCCCGCCGACCCGAAACCGGCAGGCTGATCCCGCCCGCCGCAAGCCAGCCGCCGCACGCGGCTAGCGCTCGATCCGCTCGCGCGTGGTGCCGAGCAGCGCCGCCATCGCGTCGCGCGCGGATCGCATCCACCACGCGCGTGTGTTCGTCCAGCGAGGCGTTGAACACGTCGGCGCGCTTCGCGTTCAGATGCAGCTGCGCCTCCAGCGTGCGGGCAATCAGCGCGCCGAGTGACATCAGCAACTCGTTGCCGCCGGCCGCCAGCACGCCCAGGTGAAAGCGCAGATCGGCGCGCACCCATTCGTCCACATGCCGCGCCGCGCACATCGCCGCGTGCGCGTGCTCGATCGCCGCGAACGTGGCCGGCGTCTGCGCGCGCGGCCAGCCCCGCCGCGTACGGCTCCACCATCTCGCGCATTTCCTGCAGCTTCATCGCGAACGCCAGCGGCGGCGCGACCTGCGAATACCAGTCGAGCAGTTCCGCGTTCAGCAGGTTCCACGCCTCGCGCGACCGCACGCGCGTACCGACCTTGGGCCGCGATTCGATCAGGCCCTTCGAGGTCAGCGTGCGCAGCGCCTCGCGCAACACCGTGCGGCTCACGCCGAACGCCAGCATCAGCTCCGCTTCGCGCGGAAGGATCGAATCCGGCGCGTAATCGCCGCGCAGAATCGGCGTGGCCAGCGTGTAGGCGGTTTGTCCATGCAGATCGCGTTGAATCACGTTTCTCCCGGTCGGTGCGGCACCCGATAGCGGGGCCGCATCACTATGTGCGCAATAGTGCTATTAATACTACTTTTCAGCGACATCGTGTAGGATCGTCGCCATCGACGCTGCCATGACGCGTCCACCTCACGGAGACACCCCATGAAGATCACCCGCCTCGAAACGTTCGTCGTGCCGCCGCGCTGGCTGTTCCTGAAGATCGAGACCGACGAGGGCATCGTCGGCTGGGGCGAACCGATCGTCGAGGGGCGCGCGCACACGGTCGAGGCGGCGGTTCAGGGGCGGTTTCAAGAGTGAAGTGCAACACGCCGCTGGTTAATGGGCTGGAACTCGGTCGGCGGGGTTAGCCAGAACCTGAGCCAGGATTTGCAAAGGGGTGTGCCAGTTCAGTCCGGCGCCTGGTCGAGTGTTGAGTAAGTCGGCAATCGCATCGAGGTCGTCTTGAGAGTAGATGCACAGATCCGTGCCCTTGGGCAAGTACTGGCGCAGCAGGCCGTTGGTGTTCTCACACGTGCCGCGCTGCCAAGGGCTGTGCGGGTCGCAGAAGTAGACGCGAACGTTGGTCGCGGCTGTCAGTTCGGCATGTCGCGCCATCTCGCGGCCTTGGTCGTAGGTCAACGTCTGGCGCAGCGGTTCGACGAGCAATTGAAGCTTGGTCGTGAAGGC
>WNEB01000155.1 GCA_009914575.1 Burkholderia gladioli | reverse complement strand
GCGCAGGTCGCCGCGAGGCTGAGCGTAGATGGCGTTGTAAATCGTTTCGTGGGACACGTGCAGGCTCGGGTCGTCAGGGAAAGTGCGCTTCAGGGTAGCGGCAATCTCCTGGGGCGACCACTGGCGCTCGCGCAAGCGCTGGCAAACGACACCCCAAAGGATCGAATCGGGTGCGAGCTTCAACGGCGGCCGGGCGGCTTGCCGTCGGGCGATGCGAGCCGCTTGGGCGACACGTGGGCAGTACAGGCCGTTGGTCTGCGTGTTGCGGGCCAGTTCGCGACTCAACGTCGAGGGGGAGCTCAATCGCTCGTCCCGCCAGAAATCGATTCGCATACGTTCTTCAGGTTGCAGTTGTTGGTACGTTCTCTTTGCCATTCGCGGACTTTACCGGTTGGCGAAGGTGTTGCACTTCAGATTTGAGGCCGCCAATTATCAATCTGACACATCGCTTGGGAGTCCGTCCTATTTCGCGATGGATTGACGTTAGCGCCAATGCCTGTACCCTCTCGTCTCGCCATCGCGCACCACGCTGCGCCGGGCCTGGCCAATCCGCTATTCGAACAACAATGAAACACGTCGCCCGATTCCTGCTTCATGGCGCCGCTGCCGCCGCTCCTGCCGCGCCGATTCGCGCCGTTGCGCCGACGCGTCAACCCGCCGCTCCATCCGGTCCGCCCGCACGCGCAGCCGCATTCCGCGCCGGCGGCTTGAGCGCGCGGGCGCTGATCGCCGCGCTCGTTGCCCTCGCCGTCCTCGCGGCCCGGCCCGCGTTCGCCGCCGAGCCGGCCGGCGCGCCCGCCTCCGTTTCCGCCTCCGCTTATGCCTCCGCTTATGCCTCCGCTTATGCCTCCGCTTATGCCTCCGTTCCGGCTCCGGCTCCGGCTGAGGCTCCGGCGCCCGCCGCGCGCACCTGCGTCGCCGCCGGCGGCGCGGCCGGTCGGCCCGCGATCGGCCTCGTGCTGTCGGGCGGCGGCGCGCGCGGCTACGCGCACCTCGGCGTGCTGAAGGTTCTGGCCGCGCACCGCATTCCGATCGACTGCATCGCGGCCACCAGCATGGGCGCGGTGGTCGGCGGCCTGTACGCGAGCGGGATGAGCGCGGACGAGATGTCGCGCCGGCTCGCCAATGTCAATCTGGCCGACATCGCGTTCGACGTGACGGAACGCGCCGAACTGCCGCAAAAACGCCGCGAGAACGAGGAGCGCTATATCGGCGGCCTGACGCTCGGCTTCGGGCCGAAGGGCTTCAAGGCGCCGGCCGGGCTGGTGCAGGGCAACCGGCTGCAGGCGCTGCTGGCCGCCTGGACTTCGAGCGTGCCGACCAACCAGCCGTTCGACCGGCTGCCGATCCCGTTCCGCGCCGTGGCCACCAACCTGCGCACCGGCCAGATGGTCGTGCTCGACCGCGGCTCGCTGCCGCTCGCGATCCGCGCCAGCATGGCGATGCCGGGCCTGTTCTCGCCCGCCGAGATCGACGGCCAGACGCTGGTGGACGGCGGCCTGGTCAGCAACCTGCCGGTCAGCACGGTGCGCGGGATGGGTGCCGACGTGGTGATCGCCATCGACATCGGCTCGCAGTTGCGCCCGCTCGACGCGCTGGCCTCGCCGGCCGACGTGTTCCAGCAGATGCTCGGCATCCTGATCCGCCAGAACGTCTCGCAGCAGCGCAGCGAACTCGGCCCGCGCGACGTGCTGCTCGAGCCGTCGCTCGGCGCGCTGAGCTTCACCGATTTCCAGAACGCCAGGCAGGCGATCGCGGCCGGCGAGGCGGCGGCCGAGGCCGCGCTGCCGAAGCTCGAACCGTATGCGCTGTCGCCGCAGGCCTATTCGGCCTATCTCGCCCAGCACCGCGCGCCGCCCGAGCAGACCTTGCGCGTCGCGCGGATCGAGATCCGCACCAGCGGGCCGGTGCCCAAACGCGTGGTGGCCGATGCGCTGCACGTCAAGCCGGGCGATTTCTACGACCCGCAGGCGGTCAGCCGCGACCTGCTCGCGCTGACCACCAGCGGCAATTTCGACACGGTCACGCAGCAGGTGGTCAGCAACGGCGACACCAACACGCTCGTGATCGACGCGCGCGGCAAGGATTGGGGGCCGAACTTCCTGCTGTTCGGGCTCGGCATGTCGAGCAGCTCGAGCGACGAGGGAGGCTTCCGCTTCCACGTGGGCTACCGTCGCCCGTGGCTGACCGATTCGGGATTGGAATTCCGTATCGATTCGACGCTCGGCAGCGATCTGCAATCGCTGCACACCGAGTTGCGCCAGCCGCTGTCTAGCCGGTACGGCTTTTATCTGGCGCCCTACGCGGAATTCGAGCGCCGCTTCGCGAACGTCTATCTCGACAACTACAAGATCACGCAATACCGACTGCAAAGCGAACGGCTCGGCATGGATTTCGGCGTGCCGATCGGTAGGCTCGGCGATTTCCGGATCGGTCTGGCCTATGCGCACGGCAATGCGTCGGCCACCTACAACCTGCCGGACGACGTCAACTACAACGGCCAGCTGACCGGCGAAGCCTTCCCGCCCTACAACGGCCACGAACTGACGGCGCGCGCGCGCCTGCTGATCGACCAGCTCGACGATCCGATGCTGCCGCGCAAGGGCTATTACGCCGAGCTGCGCGTCGACCGCTCGCTGCTGGCGAGCGACCAGGCGCGCTACACGGAAGTCTTCGGCAAGGCGATGATCGCGCAACAGTTCGGACGCCATAGCTTCAGCGCCAGCATCGAGGGCGGCAAGAATTTCGGCAGAGAAAGCCCGGTGAACCTGCTGGCGTTCACGCTCGGCGGCTTCCAGCACTTGTCGGCCTATGCCGTCGATCAGCTGAGCGGCAACGCGCTGGCCTATGGTCAGGTAACCTACATGAATCGCCTGATGACGTTCAACGCGTCGCCGATCAAGGCGTTCTACGTGGGCGCGAGCGCGGAAATCGGCAACGTGTGGGCTAACGACGACGGCGGCAGCAGCGGGCGGATGAAGCAGAGCTATTCGCTGTTCGGCAGCTTCGTGACCTCGTTCGGGCCGATCTACGTGGGCATCGCCGTGGCGCCGGGCGGGCTGCGCAACCTGTATTTCCAGCTCGGCCGCACCTATTGAGGCCGCGTCAGCCCGGCCAGCGGATCTCGAAGCGCGCGCCGCTCAGCACGCGCGCCTCGGCCGCCGCGATGCGGTCGCGGTGCGCCTCCAGCACCTGGCGCGTGATGGCCAGGCCGAGGCCGTAGCCGGCGGGGTAGCGGTCGAGCCGCACGAGAACGCCTCGAAGATCCGCTCGCGTTCGCTCTCGGGCACGCCGCGACCGTCGTCCTCCACATAGACGACGATCTCTCCGGGGCCGGCGCCGAGCTTCACGCCGATCAGGATGCGCGACTGCGCGTACTTGCCGGCGTTGCGCAGCAGGTTGCGGATCGCATACGACATCAGCCGCGTATCCATGTTCACGCGCAGCTCGCGCGGCACGGCGATGCGCATCTCGATCGTCTTGCCGGGATCGTGCTGGGCCATATCGTGCACCTGCGTTTCGAGCCAGCTCGCGAGCAGCGTCGGCTCGGGGATCGACTGCAGCGAACTGTATTCGAGCCGCGCGTAGGTCAGGCTCATGTCGATCAGTTCGTCGAGCTCGGTGACATCCTGCGCGATGCCGTCGAGCGCGGCGAGGCGCTCGGCCTCGCTGCCCGGATCGCGCAGGATTTCGAGCGCGAACCGCACGCGCGCGAGCGGCGTGCGCAACTCGTGGGAAATACCGTTGGTCAGGTCGCGCTGCGCCGCGATCAGCCGCTCCATGCGCATCGCCAGCGCGTTGAGCGTGCGCGCGAGCGGGCCGAGAGCAGCGGCGGTGTCCCATTCGTAGTTGAAGGTTGGGACGGCGGGGTTTCATAGATTAGGCAGACTTCCGATCATGGTCAACGCGTTTTTCGAGTGATCGATGCAGGGCGACGGCGAGGATCCAGAGGTCGTTGGCACCACCGAGCTTGCGGAAGCGCTTCTCCGCTTCCAGGAAACCGGTGGCCGCCCAGCGCATCGCCATGTCGGCGTCGCGATAGCGATGGGCCCGGCCACTCACGCGGCGCACCGCACCGTTCGGATTCTCGATCAGGTTCGTCGTCGCCAGACTGCGGATCAGACTCGGCGTCAGGTCCATGCGGTTCACCGTGAACGTCTCCTCCAGCCCTTCCAGCAACGACGCCGCGGCGTCCGGATGATCAGCCTTCAGCCATGCTGCCTGCGTCTTCAGCCGGGCGATGCCGTCATCGGCCGGCAGCTTGTACGCCGCGCGCATGACAGCCGCGACCTGCGCTCGCGTCTGCTTCGGCAACCGTTCGGTCACGTTGCGAATCTTGTGGGTCCGGCAGCGCTGAACGTGGGCGCGCTCACCGAACACCGCGCCGATCGCCGCACGCAGCGCCTTCGAGCCGTCGATCACGAACAGATACTCCCGGTCCGTTGCCAGGCCGCGCTCGATCAGGCTGTTCAGCAGATCCTTGACGACCTCCGTGTTCTCACTGGACCCGCTCACCAGCCCCATCAGGTGCTTGCGGGCATCGCTCTCGACGCCAACCGCCGCAAGAATATGGCGTCCGTCTATGATGATCCCATCCATGTAGATGGCCAGAATGTCCCGCTCTTCGAAGCGTCGCGCCATCAGTTCGTCGAGTTTCTTCTGGCTCGCCTTCACGAACTGGCGCGACACGCTGCTCTTCGAGATGCCTACGGTGTGG
>WNEB01000154.1 GCA_009914575.1 Burkholderia gladioli | reverse complement strand
CCCAAGGCGGGGAAGTCCTCGCCGCCGGACGGGCTCGGGGGCCAGGCGGCGCAAGGCTTTGCCTGGCCCGAGCCCTCAAGCGTGCTCGTAGATTTCTCCGCATCAAGGGTTCGCTGCGCCGGGCTTCGCGCGCCCTTGACCCGGAAAAATCCACCCACTCGAAATTCAAGAGAGGCAACGCGAACGTGGTGGAAACCGCCATCAAGCGCCTGCGCGCCAAGCTGGACGGCCCCTATTCCGACAAGCTGCTGCATACCATCCGCGGGATGGGATACGTGCTCGAAGTGCGCGACGAGCCGGAAGCCGACCTGCGTCGCTGAGGGTGTCATGAAACGCTCGATCTCGATGCGTCTGTCGGTGATGTTCGCCATCACCTCGCTGCTGGTGTTCTCGCTGGTCGGCATCGGCCTGTTCGCGATGATGGAACGGCAGCTGTTCGCCGAACTGCGCGCGACGCTGTAAACCCGCGCCAAGGTGGCCGAGATGATCCTCTCGCACGCCAGCACGCCAGCACGCCGGCGCGCTGGCACATCACGCGGGAAAAACTGACCGATCTGCAACCGCTCGACGGCTCGACGCGCTATATCGTCACCAGCCCCGATCCGGCCTACACGCTCGGCAAGCCGGTGGTAGGCACGCCGGTGGACGTGCCGGTCGGCGCGTTCGAGCTGAAGCACGTCGAAGGCAGCAGCTACAACGTGATGACGCGCACCACGACGAATCAGAGCTTGCGGGCCGGGCCCGGCTTGGCCGGCGCAGCGCGGCGGAATTCCTCGATCACGTCGGCGAATTCGGATACATCCTCGAAACGCCGGTAGACCGATGCGAAGCGCACGTAAGCGATGGTGTCGAGCTCGCGCAACTCGTTCATGACGAGTTCGCCGAGCTTCTCGCTACGCACCTCGCGCTCGCCTGTCGCGAGCAGTTGATACTCGATGCGGGCGACCGCCGCGTCGATCGCGTCTGCTGCAACCGGCCGCTTGCGCAGCGCCAGTTGCATGCTCGCGACGATCTTGCGGCGATCGAATTCCGTGCGGCTGCCGTCCTTCTTGACGACCGCCGGCAGCGCCAGCTCAACCCGCTCGTACGTCGTGCAACGCTTGTCGCAGGCGGAGCAGCGGCGGCGGCGCCGGATCGCGGCGCCATCTTCGGACACGCGGGAATCGACAACCTGCGTGTCTTCATGCCGGCAGAACGGGCAGCGCATGGGCGATCAGCGGTAAAC
Organism: Burkholderia gladioli; assembly: GCA_009914575.1. Lineage (GTDB taxonomy): Bacteria > Pseudomonadota > Gammaproteobacteria > Burkholderiales > Burkholderiaceae > Burkholderia > Burkholderia gladioli_B. The sequence goes on along the minus strand of WNEB01000154.1, from coordinate 3,498 downwards.
CGGGAAGCGCTTGGTCAGCTCGCTGACCTGGCCGCGCACGCGTTCCAGCGTGGCTGCATCTTCCGGGTTGTCGAGCACGTCGGCGATCAGGTTGCCGACGATTTCGGCTTCCTTCGTGCCGAAGCCGCGCGTCGTCATCGCCGGCGAACCCAGGCGAACACCCGAGGTCACGAACGGCTTTTCCGGATCGTTCGGAATCGCGTTCTTGTTCACCGTGATATGCGCCAGGCCCAGCGCCGCTTCCGCCGCCTTGCCCGTGATCTTCTTCGCTTGCAGATCCACCAGTATCACGTGGCTTTCCGTGCGGCCAGACACGATCCGCAGGCCGCGCTTCACCAGCGTTTCGGCCAGCACGCGCGCGTTGTCCACCACTTGCTGCTGATACGTCTTGAATTCCGCCGAACCGGCTTCCTTGAACGCCACCGCCTTCGCCGCGATCACGTGCATCAGCGGGCCGCCTTGAATGCCCGGGAAGATCGCCGCATTGATCTGCTTCTCGAATTCGGCCTTCATCAGGATCACGCCACCGCGCGGGCCGCGCAGGCTCTTGTGCGTCGTCGTCGTCACGAAATCGGCGTGCGGCACCGGGTTCGGGTACAGGCCGGCGGCGATCAGGCCGGCATAGTGCGCCATGTCGACCATGAAGTACGCGCGAATGTCCTTGGCGACGCGCGAGATGCGCTCGAAATCGATCTTCAGCGAGAACGCCGACGCGCCTGCGATGATCAGCTTCGGCTTGGTTTCGTGCGCACGCTTCTCGAGCGCGTCGTAATCGATGTCTTCGTTCGCGTCGAGGCCGTAGCTGACCACGTTGAACCACTTGCCCGACATGTTCAGCGCCATGCCGTGCGTCAGGTGGCCGCCTTCGGCCAGGCTCAGGCCCATGATCGTGTCGCCCGGCTTCAGCACCGCGAAGAACACGCCCTGGTTCGCCTGCGAACCCGAGTTCGGCTGTACGTTCGCCGCTTCCGCGCCGAACAGCGCCTTCACGCGGTCGATCGCCAGTTGCTCGACGACGTCGACATACTCGCAGCCGCCGTAATAGCGCTTGCCCGGGTAGCCTTCCGCGTACTTGTTGGTCAGTTGCGAACCTTGAGCAGACATCACGGCCGGGCTCGTGTAGTTCTCGGATGCGATCAGCTCGATGTGATCTTCCTGGCGTTGGTTTTCCTGCTGGATCGCCTGCCAGAGGTCGGGATCGACGTTCGCGATGGTGCTTTGGGCTCTGTCAAACATACGGTTTCCGTCAAGTGTGTACAGGTTGACCGGGGCGACCGAGTACATTGCGCGATGCTGGCGGCATGGCCAGCCCGGCGCGACGGAAAAATCCGGTTGACGCAAGGCGGACAGCCACCGGCAATGTACGCAACGGCGCACAACGGCTGCCCAGGCGAACGGCAAAAACGAAGCCCTGCGCTTCACGGTGGGATGCTCCACCTTGAACCCGAGGGTCCTATCGCCAGTCACGCAGGGGCTGATGAGCGCCGTAGTTTATTGGATGCCCGATGAATAGGCAACCGGTCGGCCACCCCGCCAACGCAATAGGGGCACGAACAAAATCGGCCCGATTGTCACGCCGGACGCGGCTTCCCGAGCGGTTGGCGCATACGTTGCCGGCTCCCCCGCCGGCGCGTGTCGCCTTGCCGCAACGCCGCAATCTCAGTAGGCTAACGGTCCCCCTATCGTTTCACCCTATCGACTAGGAGCAGCAATGATCGTGTTCGTCACCGGCGCATCCGCAGGATTCGGCGCCGCCATCGCCCGAGCATTCGTCAAGGGCGGCCACCGCGTCGTCGCCAGCGCGCGCCGCAAGGACCGCCTCGACGCACTCGCCGCAGAACTGGGCGCCGCCCTGCTGCCCGTCGAACTCGACGTGCGCGACCGCGCCGCCGTCGAAGCCACGCTGAAAGGCCTGCCCGCGGAGTTCGCCGATGTCGACGTGCTCGTCAACAACGCAGGCCTCGCGCTCGGCACGGAGCCGGCGCAGCGCGCCAGCCTCGACGAATGGCAGACGGTGATCGACACCAACTGCTCGGGCCTCGTCACCGTCACCCACGCCATGCTGCCCGGCATGATCGCGCGCGACCGCGGCCACGTCTTCAATCTCGGTTCGGTGGCCGGCACCTATCCGTACGCAGGCGGCAACGTCTACGGTGCGACCAAGGCATTCGTCCGACAATTCAGCCTGAATCTGCGCACCGATCTGCTCGGCACGCCGTTGCGCGTGACCGACATCGAACCCGGCCTGTGCGGCGGCACCGAATTCTCGAACGTGCGCTTTCGCGGCGACGACGAGAAGGCGGCCAACGTCTATGCGAACGTCCAGCCGCTCACAGCGGAAGACATCGCCGACACGATCTACTGGATCGCGACGCGGCCTGCCCACGTCAACATCAATACGGTCGAAATGATGCCCGTCGCACAGGCGCCGGCCGGCCTTACGGTGCATCGCGGCTAATTCCCCTCCCGGCCTGCTCCGACGCCGCCCCGGCGGGGCCGGGCAGGCTGCTGCGCGCGCAACATTCGGTTACGAAACCCGACCGAAAGCAGCGAAACGTTCCGGTAGAATGCGCTGCCATGACTGAAGCCGATCGTACGCCCGAAACCGCGTTTGCGTTCCACTGGCCGGTGCGTGTGTATTACGAAGATACCGACGCCGGCGGGATCGTCTTCTACGCCAATTATCTGAAGTATTTCGAGCGCGCGCGCACCGAATGGCTGCGCGCCTGCGGGCTCGATCAGCATCGTCTGGCCGCGGAAACCGGCGCGATGTTCGTGGTGCGCGACACGGCGGTCGATTACCGCGCGCCGGCCCGGCTCGACGACCTGCTGACCATCGTCAGCCGGATCGAGCGTTTCGGGCGGGCCTCGCTGATCTTCGTCCAGGAAGCCTGGCGCGGCGACGCGTTGCTGGTATCCGGGAGCACCGGGATCGGCTAGGTCGATCGCACCTCGATGCGGTCGGTCGGCATCCCTCCCGCCGTTCGCGGTGCACTCAAACGCGGGCCGGTCTCGACGCTGTCAACGGTCGACGCATGCACACCGTTTATCTAAAGCCGATGAAACTTGCGACCCCGATTCGGTATCAATAAGGGCAACGAACCGAACGCAGGGCGGTTTTAAGAGTGAAGTGCAACACGCCGCTGGTTAATGGGCTGGAACTCGGTCGGCGGGGTTAGCCAGAACCTGAGCCAGGATTTGCAAAGGGGTGTGCCAGTTCAGTCCGGCGCGTGGTCGAGTGTTGAGTAAGTCGGCAATCGCATCGAGGTCGTCTTGAGAGTAGATGGACAGATCCGTGCCCTTGGGCAAGTACTGGCGCAGCAGGCCGTTGGTGTTCTCACACGTGCCGCGCTGCCAAGGGCTGTGCGGGTCGCAGAAGTAGACGCGAACGTTGGTCGCGGCTGTCAGTTCGGCATGTCGCGCCATCTCGCGGCCTTGGTCGTAGGTCAACGTCTGGCGCAGCGGTTCGACGAGCAATTGAAGCTTGGTCGTGAAGGC
>WNEB01000153.1 GCA_009914575.1 Burkholderia gladioli | reverse complement strand
GACATGGCGATGCGCTGGGCGGCCACCGGTTTCCTGGAAGCGGAGAAGCGCTTCCGCAAGCTCGGTGGTGCCAACGACCTCTGGATCCTCGCCGTCGCCCTGCATCGATCACTCGAAAAACGCGTTGACCATGATCGGAAGTCTGCCTAATCTATGAAACCCCGCCGTCCCAACCTTCAACTACGAATGGGACACCGCCCTGGGTGAAAAGGGCCGCCGGGGTACGAAAACCTACGTCGCAAAACGGTATCTTCCCACCGCTAGCCCCGCCCCAAGGCGGGGGAGTCCTCGCCGCCGGACGGGCTCGGGGGCCAGGCGGCGCAAGGCTTTGCCTGGCCCGAGCCCTCAAGCGTGCTCGTAGATTTCTCCGCATCAAGGGTTCGCTGCGCCGGGCTTCGCCCGCCCTTGACCCGGAAAAATCCACCCACTCGAAATTCAAGAGAGGCTATTTCCTGACGGTTTCGGGCGTAGCGGCCACGCGCGCCTCATGAGCCCGCGTCTCGACGGGCACTCCGATCTGCATCGTGATCCTCCAGCTGGCTTTCTGATTCTTGATTTCGACTGCGAGGCGAGCCGGACGGCTTCCGGACGACGACGACCGGCTCGAGGCCAACGGCATGGCCAACGTGCCAATGTACCCGATCGCCGCCGCCGCGCCGCATCCGGCCCTTTCCCGGTGGACAAACGGCGGCGGATCGGTCAGGCGTGGCGGCTCGGCAGTTTGGGGCCGGATCGCGGCGCGCGCCGCGGCCGAGCCCCCGCCGACGCTTCGGCAGACGCGCCGCGCTACCGGTAAAATGCACGCCCATGAAACCCGAACTCTGGACCCCGCATGTCACGGTGGCCGCGATCGTCGAACGCGACGGTCGCTTCCTGCTGATCGAGGAACACACGTCGGCAGGATTGCGGCTCAATCAGGCCGCCGGCCATCTCGAGGCCGGCGAAACGCTCATCGAGGCCGTGATCCGCGAGACGCTCGAGGAAACGGCGCATCCGTTCGAGCCGGAAGCGCTCGTCGGCGTCTACCAGACGCACTTCGAGCGGCCCGGCAAGGGCGGCGCGACCTACCTGCGCTTCACGTTCTGCGGGCGGGCCGGCGAGGCCGTGGCGGGCCGCGCGCTCGACGAGGGCATCGTCCGCACGCTGTGGATGACGGTCGACGAGCTGCGCGCCGCCTCGCATCGCCACCGCACGCCCGCGGTCATGCAGTGCGTCGACGATTACCTCGCCGGTCGCCGCGTGCCGCTGGAGTTCGTCCATACGCATTCCGTCGCGCCCTACCGCGCGACGCCCGAACATCAGGCTGTCAGCAAATGAAGAAGCAACGTGTCGTGGTCGGCATGTCGGGCGGTGTCGATTCGTCGGTCACCGCGTGGCTGCTGAAGGAACAGGGTTACGACGTGGTCGGCCTGTTCATGAAGAACTGGGAAGACGACGACGGCGAGTACTGCTCGACCCGTCAGGACTGGATCGACGTGGTGTCGGTGGCCGACCTGATCGGCATCGACGTCGAGGCCGTCAATTTCGCCGCCGAATACAAGGACCGCGTGTTCGCCGAATTCCTGCGCGAATACTCGGCCGGCCGCACGCCGAACCCGGACGTGCTCTGCAACGCCGAGATCAAGTTCAAGGCGTTCCTCGATCACGCGATGTCGCTGGGCGCGGAAACCATCGCCACCGGCCACTACGCGCGCGTGCGCGAGCGCGAGGGCCGCTTCGAACTGCTCAAGGCGTTCGACCACACCAAGGATCAGTCCTACTTCCTGCACCGGCTCAACCAGGCGCAGCTCTCGAAAACGCTGTTCCCGCTCGGCGAGATGCCGAAGACGCGCGTGCGCGAGATCGCCGGGCAGATCGGCCTGCCGAACGCGAAGAAGAAGGATTCCACGGGCATCTGCTTCATCGGCGAGCGCCCGTTCCGCGATTTCCTGAACCGCTACCTGCCCACCCAGCCCGGCCCGATGAAGACGCCCGACGGCAAGCGCGTGGGCGAGCACATCGGCCTCGCGTTCTACACGTTCGGCCAGCGCAAGGGCATCGGCCTCGGCGGCAGCAAGGACGGCAGCGGCGAGCCGTGGTTCGTGGCCGGCAAGGACATCGCCTCGAACACGCTGTACGTCGCGCAGGGCCACGATCATCCGTGGCTGCTGTCGCACGAACTGGTGGCCGGCAACGTCAGCTGGGTGGCCGGCGAGCCGCCCGCCGAAGGCTTCGCCTGCGGCGCGAAAACGCGCTACCGGCAGGCCGACGCGGCCTGCGCGTTCGGCCGCGCCCGGCCCGGCGACGCCGGCGAGGCGCGCTTCTCGCTGGCCTTCGAGGCCGCGCAATGGGCCGTCACGCCGGGCCAGTCGTCCGTGCTCTACGACGGCGAGATCTGCCTGGGCGGCGGCATCATCGAAGCGGTCGCGACGGGCCAGCCCGGCTCGACCGACACGGTAAGCGCGGCCTCGCGCGCGAGGCCGCCGGCGGCGTGGCGATCTGAGCCGCGCGTCGTTCCCGCGCCTTTCAAACGCCTTTGGCGAAGCCCGCTTCGAAGCGGGCTGACACATTCTCGGTTTAGACTTGCGGCACGCGACGATGGGCCGCCGGTACCGCAGGCGGCCGGCGCCGCGCGCCGCCGGCCGCGGCCTCGACGGCTCCGCCATGGCGGCCAACCGAAGAATAAGTAATCCCCCCATGTTTGCAAGACGCTATCTCGCGATGTGGTGCGCGACGCTCGTGCTCGTGCTGCTCGCCGTCCTCGCCCTGTCCCATATGATCGCCTGGCCCTGGATCCTGATCCCCGCCGCCGTCGTCGGCCTGGGCCTCTGGGATCTGCAACAGGATCACCACGCGATCCTGCGGAACTACCCGCTCTGGGGCCACTTCCGCTTCATGTTCGAGTTCATCCGCCCGGAAATCCGCCAGTACTTCGTCGAGGACGATACCGACGAGAAGCCGTTCTCGCGCGCGCAGCGCAGCGTGGTCTACCAGCGCGCCAAGAACGTGGCCGACAACCGGTCGTACGGCACCGAGCTGAACGTCAAGTCGGTCGGTCGCGCACGAGTGGATCAGCCACTCGCTGGTGCCGACCCGGCTCGCGAATCACGATTTCCGGATCCGCGTCGGCGCGGAACGCGCCCAGCCCTACGACATCTCCATCTTCAACGTCTCGGCGATGAGCTACGGCTCGCTGTCGGCGAACGCGATCCGCGCGCTGAATCTCGGCGCCAAGAAAGGCGGCTTCGCGCACGACACCGGCGAAGGATCGCTCTCGAAATATCACCGCGAGCATGGCGGCGATATCATCTGGGAAATCGCCTCGGGCTATTTCGGATGCCGTAACGACGACGGCACGTTCAACGCGGACAAATACGCGAAGCAGGCCGCCGATCCGCAGGTCAAGATGATCGAGGTGAAGCTCTCGCAGGGCGCCAAGCCGGGCCACGGCGGCGTGCTGCTGGCCGCCAAGATCACGCCAGAGATCGCCGAGACGCGCGGCATCCCGATGGGCAGGGACTGCATCTCGCCGGCCTCGCATTCGGAGTTCTCGACGCCGCGCAGCTGCTCGAATTCGTCGAGAAGCTGCGCACGCTGTCGGGCGGCAAGCCGACGGGCTTCAAGCTCTGCATCGGCCATCCGTGGGAATTCTTCGGCATCGCCAAGGCCATGCTCGAAACCGGCATCGTGCCGGACTTCATCGTGGTGGACGGCGCCGAGGGCGGCACCGGCGCGGCATCGCTCGAATTCACCGATCACGTGGGCGTGCCGCTGCAGGAAGGGCTGCTGTGGTGCACAACACGCTGGTGGGCATCGGCCTGCGCGAGCGCACAAGATCGGCGCGAGCGGCAAGATCATCACGGCGTTCGACATCGCGCGCACGCTCGCGATCGGCGCGGACTGGGTCAATTAGGCGCGTGGCTTCATGTTCGCGGCGGGCTGCATCCAGGCGCAGACCTGCCACACCGACCGCTGCCCGACCGGCGTGGCGACGCAGGACGAAGTGCGCCAGCGCGCGCTGGTGGTGCCCGACAAGTCGGAACGCGTCTACAACTTCCATCGCAGCAACACGCTGCATGCGCTGCAGGAGCTGGTGCAGGCCTCCGGCCTCGCGCATCCGACCGACCTGCGCGCACATCACCTCGTGCAGCGCGTCGCCCCGCACGAGGTGCGACTGATGTCGCAACTGCTCAAGTACGTGAAGCCGGGCGCGCTGCTGACCGGCGACAAGCTCGGCCTGACGCTCTACGACACCTGGTGGCCGGCGGCGCGCAGCGATTCGTTCTCGATCGGCGACGCGGCATACGCGGCGTGGGCGGCCTACGACGAATAAGCCCGTTCGCCAGGCTCGCGCGGCTACGCCGCACGCCGAAACCGCCCCGCCGGCGCAGTGCCTGGCGGGGCTAATGAGATGGTCACTCCCACCCTACACGCGGGTTACGCTGTAGGGTGTTTTTCTTTCTGGAGAGGCCATCATGCAAGACGCGACGCTGGTTGGGATCGATCTGGGCAAGCATTCGTTTCACCTTCACGGGCAGGACCGGCACGGCAAAGCCGTGTTTCGCAAGAAGGTGGGACGCAAGCAGTTGATCGAGTTCTTCGCCACGTTTCACGCCTGCACGGTGGTCATGGAAGCTTGCGCCGGGGCGCATCACATGGCCCGCAAGCTCGCCAGCTTCGGGCACCAGGTCAAGCTGATCTCGCCGCAGTTCGTGCGGCCCTTCGTCAAGAGCAACAAGAACGACTTCGT
>WNEB01000152.1 GCA_009914575.1 Burkholderia gladioli | reverse complement strand
ATATTGTTACGTTCCCCCGGTTGATCAGGCCTTCATTATAGGCCGCCCAATTCCTGACACGGTAGCGTGCCTTCGGCTCACCTTTCTTGTGTATGTCCTTGCGCATTTTCTTGTCAAAAATTAGGCAATTACTCTGGAATCTGACTTGATAGGAGGCTGGCCCCGCGACCGTTGCGCGTAAACGTCAACGGATCTCGCTCGATTTATGCAACAACGCCCGTCCGATCGGCTATAATTTGCCTCTCTTGAATTTCGAGTGGGTGGATTTTCCGGGTCAAGGGCGGGCGAAGCCAGGCGCAGCGAACCCTTGATGCGGAGAAATCTACGAGCCCGTCCGGCGGCGAGGAATTCCCCGCCTTGGGGCGGGGCTAGGGGGGGGAAGATACCGTTTTGCGACGTAGGTTTTCGTACCCCGGCGGCCCTTTTCACCCACTCAAATTTCAAGAGAGCCTATAATTTGGCCTTTCCACGAAGCCGAAAAAGCGATCATCACATGGAAGCCGAACGCCTCAACGCGATCGAAAGCCTTCTCGCAGACCTGCGCCGGCGCGCAGGCGAGCTACGGGGGTATCTTTGACTACGACGTCAAGTCCGCGCGTCTAGCCGAAGTCAACAAGGAACTCGAAGATCCGAACGTCTGGAACGATTCGAAGAACGCCCAGGCCCTCGGTCGCGAGAAGAAATCGCTGGAAGGCGTCGTGATGACGCTGACCACGCTCGATAACGATCTCGGCGACGCCAGCGATCTGTTCGAACTCGCCCGCGAGGAAGACGACGAAGACACGCTCGTCGCCAGCGAGAGCGACGCCGCCGAACTCGAAAAGCGCGTCGCGGAAATCGAATTCCGCCGGATGTTCTCGAACCCGACCGATCCGAACAACTGCTTCATCGACATCCAGGCCGGTGCCGGCGGCACCGAGGCCTGCGACTGGGCGTCGATGCTGCTGCGCCAGTACCTGCGCTACTGCGAGCGCAAGGGCTTCAAGACCGAAGTGCTCGAAGAATCCGACGGCGACGTGGCCGGCATCAAGAACGCCACGATCAAGGTCACGGGCGACTACGCCTACGGCTTCCTGCGCACCGAAACGGGCATTCACCGCCTCGTGCGCAAGTCGCCGTTCGATTCGTCGGGCGGTCGTCATACGTCGTTCTCGTCGGTGTTCGTCTATCCGGAAATCGACGATTCGGTCGAGATCGAGGTGAACCCGGCCGACCTGCGCATCGATACCTATCGTGCGTCGGGCGCGGGCGGTCAGCACATCAACAAGACCGACTCCGCCGTGCGGATCACGCACATGCCGACGGGCATCGTGGTGCAGTGCCAGAACGACCGTTCGCAGCACCGCAACCGCGCCGAAGCCATGGCAATGCTGAAGTCGCGCCTGTACGAAGCCGAAATGCGCAAGCGCCAGGCCGAGCAGGACAAGCTCGAATCGAACAAGACGGATGTGGGCTGGGGCCGCCAGATCCGCTCCTACGTGCTCGACCAGAGCCGCGTGAAGGATCTGCGCACCAACGTCGAAATGAGCAACACCCGCGCCGTGCTCGACGGCGATCTCGACGATTTCATCGGCGCCAGCCTGAAACAGGGCGTCTGATCGTCAGGGCGGCCTCTCGCCGCCCGCCCCACGCGGCGATACCGCGCTTCGCGCGATCGCCGGGCCCTTGCGCCCGGCCCGCCGGACGCATCCGCAGCACCGGCCCGACCGAGTTGTCGCAATCGCCGCACTCGCAGCATCCGCCACGCGCCGCATCCGTGCCACCCATCGAATTCCGACCATCATGACCGAACCGACCCAACCGCAGCAGGCCGCGCCCGCGACCGACGAAAACCAGATCATAGCCGAGCGCCGCGAGAAGCTGCGCGCGCTGCGCGAGCAGGGCGTCGCCTATCCGAACGACTTCCAGCCGACGCACCACGCCGCCGACCTGCAATCGGGCTACGCCGACGACGACAAGGACGCGCTCGAAGCTAAGGCGCTCGAAGTCAAGCTGGCCGGCCGGATGATGCTCAAGCGCGTGATGGGCAAGGCCGCGTTCGCGACCGTGCAGGACGGCTCGGGCCAGATCCAGTTCTTCATCACGCCGGCCGACGTCGGCGCGGAAACCTACGACGCGTTCAAGAAGTGGGACCTCGGCGATATCGTCGCGGCGCGCGGCCAGCTGTTCCGCACCAACAAGGGCGAGCTGTCGGTCAAGTGCGTGGAGCTTCGCCTGCTGTCGAAGGCGCTGCGCCCGCTGCCGGACAAGTTCCACGGCCTGGCCGACCAGGAAACGCGCTACCGCCAGCGCTACGTCGACCTGATCGTCTCGCCCGAAACGCGCAGCACGTTCCGCGCGCGCACCAAGGCGATCGCCTCGATCCGCAATTTCATGGCCGATGCCGACTTCATGGAAGTCGAAACGCCGATGCTGAATCCGATCCCGGGCGGCGCGACGGCCAAGCCGTTCGTCACGCACCACAACGCGCTCGACATGGAGATGTTCCTGCGGATCGCGCCGGAGCTTTACCTGAAGCGGCTGGTCGTGGGCGGCTTCGAGCGCGTGTTCGAGATCAACCGGAATTTCCGCAACGAGGGCGTGTCGCCGCGCCACAACCCGGAATTCACGATGATGGAGTTCTACGCGGCCTATACCGACTATCGCTGGCTGATGGACTTCACCGAACAGGTGATCCGCCAGGCCGCGATCGACTCGCTCGGCACCGCGACGATCCAGTATCAGGGCCGCGAGCTCGATCTCGCCAAGCCGTTCCATCGCCTCACGATCACGCAGGCGATCCAGAAGTACGCGCCCGACTACACCGATGCGCAACTGGCCGACGTGGCCTTCCTGCGCACGGAACTGAAGCGCTTCGGCGTGGACGTCGGCCAGCCGGCCTTCCTGAACGCCGGGATCGGCTCGCTGCAGCTGGCGCTGTTCGAGGAAACCGCCGAATCGCAGCTGTGGGAGCCGACCTACATCATCGACTACCCGGTCGAGGTGTCGCCGCTCGCACGCGACTCGGACACGGTGCCGGGCATTACCGAGCGTTTCGAGCTGTTCATGACGGGGCGCGAAATCGCCAACGGCTTCTCGGAGCTGAACGATCCGGAAGATCAGGCCGCGCGCTTCAAAAAGCAGGTCGACCAGAAGGATTCGGGCGACGAGGAAGCGATGTACTTCGACGCCGACTACATCCGCGCACTCGAATACGGCATGCCCCCGACGGGCGGCTGCGGCATCGGCATCGACCGCCTCGTGATGCTGCTGACCGACAGCCCGACGATCCGCGACGTGCTGCTGTTTCCGCACCTGCGCCGCGAAGACTGAGCCGCCTGATCGAGCCGGTCGGCGGGCAACGCCCGCGGCCGGCGTCGAGCCGGTCATGTCGTCTTGCCTCGGGCCGCGCATTCGCTGCGGCCCTCCCCTGCTCCGCCCCCTCCTTACGATCGACAGCTTTGTAACGGTGCGTAAAATCGCCCCGCGGCCGCATGCGCGCATTGCCGGGAATCGATGGCCGTCCGGCATCGCCGTCGCCCCTGCCTTGGCAGGCCAGCGGCAATCGTTACATCTTGATACGCTGGCGCCGGTCGGAATGATCGACACTCGTCGGTAGAAAATAACGCACACGAAGTGCGCTGGAGAGTCGATATGGACAACCCGAACCACGTAAACAACACCACCGCTACCGAACCGCGCAAACGCCTGAATCCGCTCGTCGCCACGGCCGCCGGCGCGGTCATCGTCGCCAGCCTGGCCGCCACCGCCGCCATTACCGGCGTGCTGCCGAAGGCCGGCGGTTCGCCGTCGGCGTCCACGCCGCCGGCCGCGATCGACACGACCGCGCCGGCCAGCGGCGCCGCCAACGCGCCCGCCACGCTGCAGGCGCAGCAAGCCGCACCGGCGACGCAATCCACCGCGGCGCGCGGCTCCCGCACAGGCCGAGCCGTCCGCTGCCCCGCAGCCCCCCCGCAATATACCCAGCAACCGGCGCCTCAACCGCAAGCCGCCGTCTGTCACACGTGCGGCACCGTGGTCGCGCGATCACCGAAACGCGCACCGAAGGGCACGGCACCGGGCTCGGCGCCGTGGGCGGCGCGGTCGCGGGCGGCCTGGCCGGCAATTCGGTCGAAAAGCACCTGCGCAGCGAAACCACCTATCACGTGCGCGTGCGCATGCAGAGCGGTGCGGAACGCAGCTTCACCGTATCGCAACCCGCCGCCGTTCGGTCAGGGCGAACGCGTGCACATCGAACGCGGCACGTTGGCCGCAGGCTGAGCGCCCGATCACGCATCTCGGCGTTGCGCCACCTGAATGCAAAAACGGCCGGCTGACATCTTGTCAACCGGCCGTTTTTTGTGCCGCGCTGCGCCGTTTGCACGGCACGCGCTCACGCGTCGTCGAAATCCGACTCGTCGATCCAAAGCAGCTGGATCGCCTCGAGGATCTTCTCGCCCGAGCGATCGGGCGCATCGTCGAAGCCGTCGAGACCGAGCACCCACTGGTGCAGGTCGGTGAAGCGGATCGTCCTCGGCCCCCCCGCGTCAGAATAGTTGTCGCCCGGATAGGATCTGGAAATCCGGGGGTGCTATGAGGACGAGAAGTGGCAAAGTACAGACAGGCATTCAAGGACAAGGTGGTTGCAAGGTTGTTGCCGCCGGAGAGCGCGCCAGTTGAAGATGTCGCGCAGGAAACACGTGTGAGCGTAAGGACGCTGGAGCGGTGGCGCAGTGAGTCGCTGTCCAGCC
>WNEB01000151.1 GCA_009914575.1 Burkholderia gladioli | reverse complement strand
TACAAGCTGCCGGCCGATGACGGCATCGCCCGGCTGAAGACGCAGGCAGCATGGCTGAAGGCTGGTCATCCGGACGCCGCGGCGTCGTTGCTTGAAGGGCTGGAGGAGACGTTCACGGTGAACCGCATGGACCTGACGCCGAGTCTGATCCGCAGTCTGGCGACCACGAACCTGATCGAGAATCCGAACGGTGCGGTGCGCCGCGTGAGTGGCCGGGTCCATCGCTATCGCGACGCCGACATGGCGATGCGCTGGGCGGCCACCGGTTTCCTGGAAGCGGAGAAGCGCTTCCGCAAGCTCGGTGGTGCCAACGACCTCTGGATCCTCGCCGTCGCCCTGCATCGATCACTCGAAAAACGCGTTGACCATGATCGGGAGTCTGCCTAATCTATCAAACCACGCCGTCCCAACCTTCAACTACGTTTGGGACACCGCCCCCCCGTTACGACTGATACAGTCACCGGCGCGCCAGGCGGCGGCCGCCTCACCACGCTCGCGCGTCAGGTAGAATCGACGGTTTGGCGGCGGCGCAACCGGCGCACGCCCGACTTCTTTCTGTTCCCGCATGAGCACCGAACGCAACGACGCCCCCGCGGCATCCAATTTCATTCGCAACATCATCGACGACGACAATGGCTCGGGCAAATGGGGCGGGCGCGTTGAAACGCGCTTCCCGCCGGAGCCGAACGGCTATCTGCACATCGGCCACGCGAAAAGCATTTGTCTGAACTTTGGCGTCGCACGCGATTACGGCGGCGTGTGCCACCTGCGCTTCGACGATACGAACCCCGAGAAGGAAAGCGTCGAATACGTGAATTCGATCATCGACGCGGTGCAATGGCTCGGCTTCGACTGGAACAAGGAGGGGCAGTCGCACCAGTACTTCGCAAGCGACTACTACGACCAGCTTTACCAGTTCGCCGAGCTGCTGATCGAGCGCGGCCGTGCCTACGTGGATAGCCAGAGTGCCGAGGACATGCGCGCGAACCGCGGCTCGGCCACCGAGCCCGGCACGAATTCGCCGTTCCGCGATCGCTCGCCCGAGGAAAACCTGGATCTGCTGCGCCGCATGAAGGCCGGCGAATTCGCCGAAGGCGCCCATGTGCTGCGCGCGAAGATCGACATGGCCTCGCCGAACTTCAACCTGCGCGACCCGGTGATCTACCGGATCCGCTACGCCCACCATTACCGCACGGGCGACGCGTGGTGCATCTACCCGATGTACGACTACACGCACTGCATCTCGGATGCGCTCGAAGGCATCACGCATTCGCTCTGCACGCTCGAATTCGAGGATCATCGCCCGCTGTACGACTGGGTGCTCAACGAGCTCGCGGATGCCGGCCAGTTCACGCGCCCGCTGCCGCAACAGATCGAATTCTCGCGCCTGAACCTCACGTATGCGATCACCAGCAAGCGCAAGCTGCTGCAGCTCGTGACCGAAAATCACGTGGACGGCTGGGACGATCCGCGCATACCGACCATCGTCGGCGTGCGCCGCCGCGGCTTCACGCCCGAGAGCCTGCACCTGTTCTGCGAGCGCATCGGCGTGACCAAGGTCGATTCGTGGATCGACATGGGCGTGCTCGAAGGCGCGCTGCGCGACGATCTGGACGCGAAGGCGCCGCGCACGGTGGCCGTGCTCGACCCGCTCAAGCTCGTCATCGACAACTATCCGGAAGGCCAGAGCGAAGCCTGCACGGCGCCGGTCCACCCGCACCATCCGGAGCGCGGCGTGCGCACGTTCCCGATCTCGCGCGAGCTCTGGATCGAGCGCGAGGATTTCCAGGAAGTGCCGCAGAAGGGCTATTTCCGTCTGTTCCCGGGCAACAAGGTGCGCCTGCGCTATGGCTTCGTGATCGAATGCACGGGCTTCGACAAGGACGAGCAAGGCAACGTCACGGCCGTGCACTGCAACTACTTCCCGGACAGCAAGTCGGGCACCGACGGCTCGAACACCTACAAGGTCAAGGGCAACATCCACTGGGTCAGCGCCGCGCATGCGGTGCCGGCCGAGGTGCGCATCTACGATCGCCTGTTCCGCGAGGCGCATCCGGATGCGGGCGGCCGCGATTATCTCGAGGCACTGAATCCCGATTCGAAGAAGATCGTGAACGCCTACCTCGAACCGGGTGCCGAGAACGCCGCGCCCGAAGCGCGCTATCAATTCGAGCGTCACGGCTACTTCGTGGCCGACCGGCTCGACACGCAGCCGGGCAAGCCTGTGTTCAACCGGATCGTGCCGCTGCGCGACAGCTGGGGCACGCCGAAGTAAGGCCGCCCCCGCCCGGCCTCCCTGCCCGTGCCGGGCAACGGGGGCTTGCGGCACCGGCAGACAACACAGCCCCGGCCTCGGCCGGGGCTGTGTTATTTCCATCGCGCAACCGGAATCGGGCGAGCCAGGCCGCCCCATCGGGCCGCATCACACCGGCCGCGCCGCCCGGCTTGCTCAGTGCGCGAGCCGGCGATGCAGCTCGGCCAGCGACAGCGTGGTGGCGAACACGCGGGCCAGGCTGCGGCTCGCGTAACGCGCTACCTCGGCCGGCTCGACCCAGCGAAACGCATCCATCTCGGGAATCGACGCGCCGGTGGCGCGACTCGGAAACATCGAGGTGCAAATGCAGCGCGACAGGTCGGTTTCCGTGTCGCGCAGCCGCGCCGCGAACAGCGAGAGCTCCTTGTCGGGCCGGTAGGCGAAGCGGCCCAGCGTGAGCAGCCGCTCGGGCGCCAGCGCGATGCCGGTTTCCTCGAACAGCTCGCGCAGCGCCGTATCGCGCTCGGCCTCGTCGATTTCACGCTGGCCTTTCGGAATGTCCCAGTGGCTCGTTTCGGTTGCGTGCGCAAGTAGCACGCGGCCGCCCGAATCGAGCAGCACGGTGCCGCACGACAGCACGGCGCCGTAGCGTGCCGCGCTCGGGGGGGTTGCCCGCATCGATCGTCTCCGTGAAGTGCATGGATGCCATGGCGCGTCGGGCGCGCCTGGGCATCGAGCATATCACGTGCCGCGACGGCTATTTCGACACCATGCCGGCCGTGGTCGCAAGCGCCGGCGAGACGGTGCGGTAGCCGTCGTTCAGCGTCTTCAGGAATGCGATCACGTCCTGAATCTCCGCCTCGTTCAGTGCGGGCTTCTCGCCCTTCTTGCGGTCGAACGGGGGCTCCGTATTGAGATTGGCCCAGTAGCGCTTCGGCAGATCGTCGAACTTCTGCACGACGCCGTGACGCACCGGATAGAAGCGCTCGGGGTTGGTATCGCGCTGCACGTAAAAGCGCAGCACTTCGTCGAGCGAGTGGTAGATGCCGTTGTGGAAAAACGCCTGCTTCAGCGCGACGTTGCGCAGCGTGGGCGTGCGGAACAGCCCGCAGAACTCGTCGCGGCCCTTCAGATCGACGCGCTCCGGCCCGCAGGCGCCCAGATCGAAGAACGCCGGATCGCGATTGACCTTGAGCTCGCGATTGCGCGGCACGCCGATCGCGATCAGGCCGAAATCGCTGAACTGCGGCGGCGTGCCGTCCAGGGCGCGCTGGCTGATGTGGCAGCTCGCGCAGTTGCCCTTGCGCTCGTCGTTGAAGAGTTCGAGGCCGCGCATTTCGGCCGCCGTCAGCGTGGCCTTGTGATCCAGATACGCGTCGTACTTGCTCGAATACGGCGTGAACAGCGCCGGCGACTGCTCGAACGCGCCGAGCGCCTGCAGCACCGCGTCGAAGGTGGCGCGGTCGTCGGCCAGCACCTTCTCGCCGAACGTCTCGCGAAACGCCCCCACGTAGGACGCCGCGCGCACGGCCTGCGCCACCTTGGCCGGCGAGCTCGCCATCTCGAACGGCGACGTGAGCGGGATACGCGCCTGATCCTCGCCGTGATCGACCCGTCCGTCCCAGGTCAGGCCGCCCGTCGGGCCCGCATCCACGCTTTCGTCGCCCTCTTCGTCCGAATCGTGAAAATGCTCCGTGAACGGCGGCACCTTTTGCAGATACATCAGCGTGGGCACCGCGCGGAAACCCGGCTGATGCATATCGTCACCGCCTAACTGAACCGACAGGCCGTTAGGCGAGGCGAAAGCATGCTGTGGGCTGTGGCACGATGCACATGAAAGCTTTCCGGAACCCGAGAGCGCCGGATCGAAAAACAACTGCTTACCCACATCTGTCATTTTCCTGACGGCGGCAAACACCTGCGCGCGCGTTTGCGGCTGGCCCCGCACCACCGCCGGGGCAGACGCGCCGGATGCCGCGGCCTGCGAGGCCACACCGGAAGCGGCGCCTCCCGAGGCCCCCGCGGCATGCGAATCATGGCCGTCGCAGCCGGCGAGCAGCGTCGCGGTGGCAAGCGCCGCACACACGGCAACGAGATGGCGAACCGGAAGAAGCCGGACGAGAGCGGCGGGCTGACTGCGCATGACGATCCGAAAGACAAGAAAGGAATTCGCGAGCGTATGTCAGTCGAATGTCAATTCCATGACAGCGCACAGTAATAAAAAAGTAAGCTGCACTACATTGAGCTGTCAAATCTTCCTTACATAATTCGCTCAACCGGCTGTCATTCGTCATACGAACGAATCGCCGGTTCCTACGGTACCCGAGCGACAAGAGGCGGTGTCCCAAACGTAGTTGAAGGTTGGGACGGCGTGGTTTGATAGATTAGGCAGACTCCCGATCATGGTCAACGCGTTTTTCGAGTGATCGATGCAGGGCGACGGCGAGGATCCAGAGGTCGTTGGCACCACCGAGCTTGCGGAAGCGCTTCTCCGCTTCCAGGAAAC
>WNEB01000150.1 GCA_009914575.1 Burkholderia gladioli | reverse complement strand
CGTCGAACCTCCCGTTCGAGCTCCTTGATCCGGCGGCGATCCGCTTTCGTTTGCTGCGGCGTGGCGCGCACGTCTTCCGGGTCTGCCAGCGCCTGCGTGGCCGCTTCCCGCCATGCGGCAAGCTCCTCATGTTGCGCGCCGCGCAACTGCGGATACACGCCGTTCTCGCGACACCAGGCGTTGCGCGATGCCTCGTCCAGCGCGGCGGTGGTGAGCACCGCGTCCAGTCGCGATGCCGCTGTCCAGTCCCGCTCGCGGGCGGGGCTGGACAGCGACTCACTGCGCCACCGCTCCAGCGTCCTTACGCTCACACGTGTTTCCTGCGCGACATCTTCAACTGGCGCGCTCTACGGCGGCAACAACCTTGCAACCACCTTGTCCTTGAATGCCTGTCTGTACTTTGCCACTTCTCGTCCTCATAGCACCCCCCCGGATTTCCAGATCCTATCCGGGCGACAACTATTCTGACGCGGGGGGAGATTCGAATCCCGGTTGGCCTACCCCCGCATCGAACAGCAAGCCCGGTCGAAAGCCGGGCTTTTTGCTTGATGGCGCGCCCGATTCCAGCCCGCCTCGGCATGCACGCGGCATCGAACCGGGGTGCTATGCTGCCCGGCTAGAACTCGGCATCCGGCCAGGCCCGCAGGCGAGGCGCTCGAACCGACGCACTCGCCAGGCGCCCGCCCAGAACCTGCCCGACCGGCTCAGCGCCGTGTTGCGGCACGGACGGGCTGGGCTGGCATCCGGCATGCCCGCGGGGGCCCCGCCCGCCTGTCTCAACACCGCCACGACGCCGTGGCCACAGTATTCGAGTCCCCATGTTACGGCTAAGCGAAATCAAACTCCCCCTCGATCACGCCGAGAGCGATCTCGACGCCGCGATCCGCGCACGGCTGGCGGAACTCGGCGTGAGCGCCGAGGCGCTGCTGCGCTACACCGTGTTCCGCCGAGCGCACGATGCCCGCAAGCGCTCGGACATCAAGCTGACGTACATCGTCGACATCGAGGTCGAGAACGAAGCCGCGGTGCTCGTAGCGATCGCCGGCAAGCCGCACTGCGGCCCGACGCCCGACATGGCCTACCGCTTCGTCGCGAAGGCGCCCGAACACGGCACGGCGCTGCGCCCGGTCGTGATCGGCATGGGGCCGTGCGGCCTGTTCGCCGGCCTGATCCTGGCGCAGATGGGCTTCCGCCCGATCATGCTCGAACGCGGCAAGGCCGTGCGCGAACGCACCAAGGACACCTTCGGGCTGTGGCGCAAGAGCGTGCTCAATCCCGAGTCGAACGTGCAGTTCGGCGAAGGCGGTGCCGGCACGTTCTCCGACGGCAAGCTGTACAGCCAGATCAAGGATCCTAACCACTACGGTCGCAAGGTGCTGGAAGAGTTCGTCAAGGCCGGCGCGCCGGAAGACATCCTCTACCTTAGCCGCCCGCACATCGGCACGTTCCGCCTCGTCAGCATGGTGGAAAAGATGCGCGCGACGATCCACGAACTCGGCGGCGAAGTGCGCTTCGAAACGTGCGTGGACGACATCGAGATCGATCAGGGCAAGGTGCGCGCGCTCAATCTCTCGAACGGCGAAACGCTGCGCTGCGACCACGTGGTGCTGGCCGTGGGCCACAGCGCGCGCGACACGTTCCAGATGCTGCACGACCGCGGCGTGTATATCGAGGCGAAGCCGTTCTCGCTCGGCTTCCGGATCGAGCATCCGCAGGGTCTGATCGACCGCAGCCGCTTCGGCAAGTTCGCCGGCAACAAGCTGCTCGGCGCGGCCGACTACAAGGTGGTGCATCACGCCAACAACGGCCGCGCGGTGTACAGCTTTTGCATGTGTCCGGGCGGCACGGTGGTCGCGGCCACGTCCGAGCCGGGCCGCGTGGTCACGAACGGCATGAGCCAGTACTCGCGCGCCGAGCGCAACGCGAACGCGGGCATCGTCGTGGGCATCACGCCCGACGATTACCCGGGCGGCCCGATGGCGGGCATCGCGTTCCAGCGCAAATGGGAAGAGCGCGCGTTCGAGCTGGGCGGCGGCGATTATAGTGCGCCGGGCCAGCTGGTCGGGGATTTCATCGCCGACCGACCGTCGACCTCGCTCGGCTCGGTGGTGCCGTCGTACAAGCCGGGCGTGAACCCGACCGATCTCAGCACGGCCCTGCCCGATTACGTGATCGAGGCGATCCGCGAGGCGCTGCCGCAGATCGACAAGAAGATCTCGGGCTTCGCGATGCACGACGCGGTGCTCACGGGCGTGGAAACGCGCACGTCGTCGCCGATCCGCGTGCGCCGCAAGGACGACTATCAGAGCATGAACGTCGAGGGCCTGTACCCGGCCGGCGAAGGCGCGGGCTATGCGGGCGGCATCTACTCGGCCGCGATCGACGGTATCGAGGTGGCGCAGGCGGCGGCGCTTGACATGACGGCGCCGCGCAAGTAAGCCGACACGCGCGCCAACCCGCCTCGCCCGCGACGAAGCCCGGTCTCCCGACCGGGCTTCGTGCGTTTACTTCTCCACCACGCCCAGCAAGGTCTCCTTGCCGCCGACGTAGCGGTACAGCGAGATCACGACATGCTGCAAATCGCCGTTCGCATCGAACTCGGTCAAGCCGAGCACGCCCTGGTAACGCGTGGCCGGCATCGCGGCCAGGATCTTCGCGGGCTCGGTCGATTGCGCGCGCTTCATGGCGTCGACGATGATGCCGACGGCGTCGTAGGAGAACGGCGAATTCAGCACCGGCGCATAACCGAAGCGCGCCTTGTAGCGCTCGACGAACGCGGGGCCGCCGGCCATCTTCAACAGCGGCGCGCCGGCGATCGAGCAGACCACGTCGTCGGCTGCTTCGCCGGCCAGCTTCGCGAGGTCGTCGGCGCACAGGCCGTCGCCGGCCAACACCTTGATCTTCATGCCGAGCGCGCGCGCCTGCTTGACGAACGGGCCGCCGGTGCCGTCGAGGCCGCCGTACATGATCGCGTCGGGCTTCTCGCCCTTGATCTTGGTGAGGATCGCGCGGAAATCGACGGCCTTGTCGGTGCTCGCGTCGTGCGACAGCACGGCGATGCCGTAGGCCTTCGCGCGCTTCTCGAACTCGACGGCCAGCCCCTGCCCGTAGGCGGTGGAATCGTCGACGATCGCCACCGACTTCACGTGCAGCGTGCGCGCCGCGTAATCGGCCAGCGTCGGCCCCTGCTGCGCGTCGGTCGCCACCACGCGGTAGGCGGTCTTGAAGCCCTGCTGCGTGTAGGCGGGATTGCTGGCCGACGGCGACACCTGCACGATGCCGGCGTCGCGATAGATCTTCGAGGCCGGCATCGTCGAGCCGGACTGCATGTGGCCCGCCACGGCCACCACCTTGTCGTCGACCAGTTTCTGCGCAACCTGGGGGGCTGGCGCGGATCGCCGGCGTCGTCCTGTGCGTCGAACGCGAGCGTGATCTTGCGGCCGCCGATCACGAGCCCGGCCCGGTTGATCTCCTCGACCGCGAGCCGCGCGCCGTTCTCGGTGTCCTTGCCGAGATACGAGGCCGGCCCGGTCACGGGCGCCGCCTCGCCGATCTTGACGACGTCGTCGGCGTGGGCGGTCGTGGCCGCGAAGGCGCCCGCCACAGCCGCTGCTGCCGCGAGCCTGCCGGCCGCGCGCACGCGGCGTCCCGATACGCTGTTGTTGTTCATGCTTCACCCGCCTGATGTGATGGCAATAGACCGGCGCAGGCGCTGGACGCCCGTCGCCGGGGCAGACGCGGCCGGCATCGCGCGCCGGGCGGCTTTCGTCTGACCTCGAAATCCCGCGCCCCGGAACCGGTGCGCGGTGCTGCGTCGACGGGATCGACTGTAGGCAGCCACAAAGCGGCGGCATTGAACCGTTCTGCCCGGAAATAGAACAAATGCGTCAGCCGCGGAACGCCTCCCCGCGCGCGGCATACAATCGGCGCATGCGGTCGTCGCCGCCACGCCCAGCCCCGCCTCACGCCGCCGAGTTCGCGCATGCCCCACGCCGACGCCGCCCTGCCACCGCCCCCGCCGGACCTGCCGGCCGCCGCCAACCCATTGAGCCCGTCGAGCCCGTCGAGCGCACCGCTCGTCGATGCGCTCGACGCGCGCGCCGCCACCCGCGACACGCGGCCGAGCCGTTCGGCCGGCGCGGAATTGAGCGTGGCGATCGTGATGTGGCCGAAATTCCCGCTGCTGTCGCTGGCCGGGCTGTGCGACGCGCTGCGCCACGCGGCCGATCGCGGCGACCAGAGCCGCCAGTTGCGCTGCTTGTGGACCATCGCGGGCATCGAGGGCGAGACGATCGAATCGAGTTGCGGCATTCCGGTGCCGGTGCAGACGCCGTTCCCCGATCCGTCGCGCTTCGACTACGTGGTAGTGATCGGCGGGCTGCTGCCGCATCTCGATCAGGCCGACCCGCGCTACCGAGACTATCTGCTGCGCGCGGCCGAGGCCGGCACGCCGCTGATCGGCCTCTGCACGGGCAGCTTCGTGCTGGCGCGCGCGGGCTTGATGGACGATCGCGTGGCCTGCATCCACAGCTTTCACGTGGACGACTACCGCCGCATGTTCCCGTCGCTGCGCCTGGTCACGCATGCCGATTATCTGGCTATCTTGAAATTTGAGTGGATGAAAAGGGCCGCCGGGGTACGAAAACCTACGTCGCAAAACGGTATCTTCCCACCCCTAGCCCCGCCCCAAGGCGGGGAAGTCCTCGCCGCCGGACGGGCTCGTAGATTTCTCCGCATCAAGGGTTCGCTGCGCCGGGCTTCGCCCGCCCTTGACCCGGAAAAATCCACCCACTCGAAAT
>WNEB01000015.1 GCA_009914575.1 Burkholderia gladioli | reverse complement strand
TCAGGAACACCGGAATCGCGTGCGTCATCGTGATCGCGTGCAGGATCGACTTGTGGCAGTTGCGGTCCACCAGCACGATGTCGCCCGGCGCCACGGTGGCGTGCCAGACGATCTTGTTCGAGGTCGAGGTGCCGTTGGTCACGAAGAACAGGTGATCGGCGCTGAAGATGCGCGCGGCGTTGCGCTCGGACGCGGCCACCGGGCCGGTGTGGTCGAGCAGCTGGCCGAGTTCGTCCACGGCGTTGCAGACGTCGGCGCGCAGCATGTTCTCGCCGAAGAACTGGTGGAACATCTGGCCAAGCGGGTTCTTCAGGAACGCCACGCCGCCCGAGTGGCCCGGGCAGTGCCACGAATACGAACCTTCGTCGGCGTACTTCACCAGTTCCTTGAAGAACGGCGGCGCCAGCGAATCGAGGTACACCTTGGTTTCGCGGATGATGTGGCGCGCGACGAACTCGGGCGTGTCCTCGAACATGTGGATGAAGCCGTGCAGCTCGCGCAGCACGTCGTTCGGGATATGGCGCGAGGTGCGCGTCTCGCCGTACAGGAAGATCGGAATGTCGGCGTTGCGGCGGCGCACTTCGGTCACGAACGCGCGCAGCTCGATGATCGCCGTGGCCAGCTCGGGCAGTTCGCCGTCCGGGCCGGTTTCGCCGAGCATCAGCTCGTCGTCGTCGATCGACAGGATGAAGCACGACGCCCGGCTCGACTGCTGCGCGAACGACGTCAGGTCGCCGTAGCTCGTCAGACCGTTGACCTCGACGCCCTCTTTTTCGAGCGCTTCGGCCAATGCGCGAATGCCGGAGCCCGAAATGTTCTCGGAGCGGAAGTCTTCATCGATGATGACGACGGGAAAGCGAAACTTCATGGGCGAATCTCCAAAAAGAACGACCGCCGCGCGTCAAGCGCAGCGGTCACCCGGTAACCGGTTGGCAAAACGAGTATCCAACCAGATCAGGTTTTCGGCAGCGTGACGCCACGCTGGCCCTGGTATTTGCCGCCGCGATCGGCGTAGGACACGTCGCACACCTCGTCGCTCTCGAAGAACAGCACCTGCGCGACGCCTTCGTTCGCGTAGATCTTCGCCGGCAGCGGCGTGGTGTTCGAGAATTCGAGCGTCACGTAGCCTTCCCATTCGGGTTCGAACGGCGTGACGTTGACTATGATGCCGCAGCGCGCGTAGGTCGACTTGCCGAGGCAGACGGTCAGCACCGTGCGCGGAATCCGGAAATATTCGACGGTGCGGGCCAGCGCGAACGAGTTCGGCGGGATGATGCAGACATCGCCCTTGAAGTCGACGAACGAGCCTTCGTCGAAGTTCTTCGGGTCGACGATCGTCGAATTGATGTTCGTGAAGATCTTGAATTCGTCCGCGCAGCGGATGTCGTAGCCGTAGCTCGAGGTGCCGTAGCTGACGATCCTGCGGCCGTCTTCGGACGCGCGAACCTGGTCGGGCACGAACGGCTCTATCATCTTGTGTTGTTCGGCCATGCGCCGAATCCACTTGTCGGACTTGATGCTCATAAAAGGCGCCAGATAAGGCTACAGATCGGGGTCGCGCCGCCGGGCGAACCCGGCGGCAGCGAAAGGCGCACATTTTACGCGATCGCGACCGACGCGCGGGCGCGCGTCACTGGCGAACGACGCCGCACGCCAGGCCGGGGCCGGCGCCGTGCTGCGGGAAGGCGGGGTCGCCCCCGTCGCGGTGGATCAGCACCGAGCGGCCGAGCACCGAGCGCACGCCGTCGAGCGCCACGTCGGGCGCGACGATGAAGCCGGCGGCGACGCCGTTGGAATCCGCGTGGATGTTGCCGAGATCGCCGGCCACGGCATTGCAGTCGCCGCGCTCGTGCACCTGCAGAGCCTGATCGGTATCGGGCGGCAGCCCGACGAAGTTGTAAGACACCTGCACGCCGTCGGGGCGCTCGACGAAGGTCAGCGCGCCGCGCGTCTGGCTGCCGAAGGTGGGCTGCAGCAGCGCGGTGGCTCGCTTTTCGTGGGTCGACGCGAAGGACGTGCAGCCGTTCAGCACGACCATCGCGGCCAGGGCGGCGAGCGCGGTGGCGCAGGCCGTCCCGTCGAATCGTTGTTTCATGCGATCCTCACGCCGGCGCACGCGCCGGGTGGGCGCGCCCGCAGGCCTGAAAAAGGGGGACCAGGGGAAAGTCGCCATCATACCCCGGCTTCCTGCGCGCGAAACAGCGGCGCGGCCCGGGTTTTACGTATTCTGAACCACGATCGACGGGAATTTCGACGTCATGTCCTTCGAACGCTCCGCGATCGCGATCGCCACCTTGCGCGCGATCTCGCGATAGCGCGCCGCCACGACCGAATCGGGCGCGGCGGCCACGGTGGGCGTGCCGCTGTCGGCCTGCTCGCGGATCGCGATATCGAGCGGCAGGCTGCCGAGCACCGGCGCACTGTAATCGACCGCCATCCGTGCCGCGCCGCCGGAACCGAAGATGTGCTCTTCGTGGCCGCAGTTCGAGCACACGTGGATGCTCATGTTCTCGACCAGCCCGAGGATCGGAATGCCGACCTTCTCGAACATCTTCAGGCCCTTCTTGGCGTCGAGCAGCGCGATGTCCTGCGGCGTGGTGACGATCACCGCGCCCGTCACCGGCACGCGCTGCGCCAGCGTCAGCTGGATGTCGCCGGTGCCCGACGGCATGTCGACGATCAGGTAGTCGAGATCCTGCCAGTTGGTCTGTCGCAGCAACTGTTCCAGCGCCGAGGTGGCCATCGGGCCGCGCCAGACCATCGGGTTGTCCTCGTCGATCAGGAAGCCGATCGAGTTGGCCTGCAGGCCGTGGCCGCGCATCGGGTTCATCGACTTGTCGTCGGGCGACTCGGGGCGGCCCTGCACGCCGAGCATGGTCGGCAGCGAGGGGCCGTAGATGTCGGCGTCGAGAATGCCGACCGTGGCGCCTTCCTGGGCCAGCGCGAGCGCCAGATTGACGGTCGTGGTGCTCTTGCCCACGCCGCCCTTGCCCGATGCCACCGCGACGATGTTCTTGACGTTCGGCAGCAGCTTCACGCCGCGCTGCACGGTGTGCGTGACGATCTCCTGCCGGACCGCGACGCGCGCCGCGCGCACGCCCGGCACCTTCGCGAGCGCCTCGGCCATCTGCTGGCGCACCGCCTCGTGCTGGCTGCGCGCCGGATAGCCGAGCACCACCGTCAGCGTGACGTTGTCGCCGTCGATCGCGAGGTCGCGAATGCCCTTGCCGGCCGCGTACGGGCGGTTCGTGTTGGGATCGACGAGCGCCGCTAGCGCGGCGTCGACAGTGGCCCGTTCAATACTCATCGAAACTCCGTGGAATCGTGATTCGCCATGCCGCGCGAGGCTTGCAGCGCGCCAGGACATGCCGCCCACGCGATGCCGTCGATCCTCCGACGAATGCGCGGCGGGCAGGAAAAGTGAAAGAATTTAGCCTCTCTTGAATTTCGAGTGGGTGGATTTTTCCGGGTCAAGGGCGGGCGAAGCCCGGCGCAGCGAACCCTCGATGCGGAGAAATCTACGAGCACGCTTGAGGGCTCGGGCCAGGCAAAGCCTTGCGCCGCCTGGCCCCCGAGCCCGTCCGGCGGCGAGGGCTTCCCCGCCTTGGGGCGGGGCTAGGGGGGGGTAAGATACCGTTTTGCGACGTAGGTTTTCGTACCCCGGCGGCCCTTTCACCCACTCAAATTTCAAGAGAGCCATTTATTGCACGTCATTGCGCGAAAACGGCGGGGCGCAATGATCGCCAGCGGTGAACCTCGGGGCCACATCGGCCCCGCAACGCCTATATTGTAGAGGCTGGACGCTGCTCCGTCCGAACAGCCTTGGTCCCGAACGGGGCATGCAGCCTGCCGGCGTCTCGCTCGCGAGGCGCCGCACCGCGTAGTGACCGACTCGTTCAATTCAGAGAGGAACTCGACATGAATACCAAAATCGTGACGCGCCTGTCCGTCTTCGCTCTTGCCGGCGCGCTGCTCGCCGGCTGCGCCACGCAACAGGGCAACAACACCGCGGTCGGCACCGGCGCCGGCGCGGCGCTCGGCGCGGGCATCGGCGCGCTGGCCGGCGGCGGCAAGGGCGCGGCGATCGGCGCCGGCATCGGCGCACTGGCCGGCGGCGTGACCGGCTACAACTGGCAGGCGATCAAGAACCGCATCGCGCCGTCGGCGCAGCGTACCGGCACGCAGGTGACGGAACAGCCGGACGGATCGCTGAAGCTGAACGTGCCGAGCTCGGTGACGTTCGCGACCGACCAGTACGCGATCACGCCGGCCTTCGCGCCGCTGCTCAACGACCTGGCCTCCTCGCTGAACCAGAACCCGCAGGTCACCGCGGCGGTGGTGGGCTACACCGACAGCACCGGCTCGGTCGCGCATAACCAGACGCTGTCGCAGAACCGCGCGCAAAGCGTCGTGACTGCGCTGGTGCAGCGCGGCGTCGCCGGCGGCCGCCTGTCGGCGCAGGGCATGGGCGCCTCGAACCCGGTGGCCGACAACGCCACCGAAGCCGGCCGCGCGCAAAACCGCCGCGTCGAGATCTACCTGCGCGCACCGCAGCAACCGCAACAGTAAGCACGCGCCAGGCACGACGACATGACGTGCCTGCGCGGCAGTCGCACGCAAGCACGCCAGGCAAGGCTTTTGGGCTGATCGGTACACAGTCGAAAAAATTTTCGAACTTATTGATTTTGCCTTGGTCTTTCCTTACGGTACGCGCCCGTTGTTTTGCGGGCACGTCACCATTCTCCTCTTGTCGTTGTTGCTCCGGGGCACCAGTCGCCCCGGTTTTTTTGCCTGACATCCGGCTGCTGTCCTGCAGCAATTTCCGCTTCGCCCCAACCCGAAAGCAACACGAAAGACTCTGTGTCGACCGCGCGTGCGCGATGCCCGAATTCAGCCGATTTCCGTTCGAATCGCACCGAATCCGGCGAAAAATCCGCGAAACGATGGCACGCGCCCTTCGGGCGGCCCGCGCCGCGATCGATTGCGTCGCGCCTGCTAAAATCGCAGGTTCCAACGCGTTTCCCCCGTGCGTTTCCTGTATACGCCGCGCCCGCCGCGGCTTTCCTGACGACCCTATGTCCGCATCCGATCTCAATACCGTGCCGGTCGGCGCTCCCGCGAGCCGCCGCCAGATCCTCGTCACGTCCGCCCTGCCCTATGCGAACGGGCAAATCCACATCGGCCATATGGTCGAGTACATCCAGACGGACATCTGGGTGCGGACGATGCGAATGCACGGTCACGAGATCTACTACATCGGCGCCGACGACACGCACGGCACGCCGATCATGCTGCGCGCCGAACAGGAAGGCCTGACGCCGAAGCAGCTGATCGAGCGCGTCTGGGGCGAGCACAAGCGCGATTTCGACAGCTACGGCATCTCGTTCGACAATTTCTACTCGACCGATTCCGAGGAAAACCGCGTCCTCAGCGAAAACATCTATCTGGCGCTGAAGCAGGCCGGCCTGATCGTCGAGCGCGACATCGAGCAGGCCTACGATCCGGTCAAGGAAATGTTCCTGCCGGACCGCTTCATCAAGGGCGAATGCCCGAAGTGCCACGCCAAGGATCAATACGGCGACAACTGCGAAGTGTGCGGCTCGACCTACCTGCCGACCGAACTGCTGAACCCGTACTCGGTCGTTTCGGGCGCCACGCCGGTGCGCAAGACCTCCACGCACCACTTCTTCAAGCTGTCCGACCCGCGCTGCGAATCGTTCCTGCGCGGCTTGGTGGGCGGCCTGGCGCAGCCCGAAGCCACCAACAAGATGCGCGAGTGGCTCGGCGACGCAGGCGAAGCCAAGCTCGCCGACTGGGACATTTCCCGCGACGCGCCGTACTTCGGCTTCGAGATCCCCGGCGCGCCCGGCAAGTATTTCTACGTCTGGCTCGACGCGCCGGCGGGCTATTACGCGAGCTTCAAGAACCTGGCGGACAAGCTCGGCCTCGATTTCGACGCCTGGACGCGCCCCGGCTCGAACGCCGAGCAGTATCACTTCATCGGCAAAGACATCCTCTACTTCCACACGCTGTTCTGGCCGGCGATGCTCGAATTCTCGGGCCATCGCACGCCCACCAACGTGTTCGCGCACGGCTTCCTGACCGTCGACGGCGCGAAGATGTCGAAATCGCGCGGCACGTTCATCACGGCCAAGAGCGTGATCGACACCGGCCTGAACCCGGAATGGCTGCGCTACTACTTCGCCGCGAAGCTGAACGCGACGATGGAAGACATCGACCTGAACCTCGACGATTTCCAGGCGCGCGTGAACAGCGATCTGGTCGGCAAGTACGTCAACATCGCGAGCCGGGCGGCGAACTTCCTGTTCAAGCGCTTCGGCGGCCGCGTGCAGGACAGCGCGATGAACCACCCGCTGATCGCCTCGCTGCGCGACGCGATTCCGCAGATCGCCGCGCACTACGAACCGCGCGAATACGGCCGCGCGCTGCGCCAGACGATGGAGCTGGCCGACGCCGTGAACGTCTACGTGGATACCGCCAAGCCCTGGGAACAGGCCAAGGATCCGGCCAACGCGGTGGCGCTGCACGAAACCTGCAGCGTGAGCCTCGAATCGTTCCGCCTGCTGTCGCTCGCGCTGAAGCCGGTGCTGCCGAAGCTGGTGGAATCGGTCGAGCGCTTCCTCGCCATCGCGCCGCTGACGTGGGCCGACGCGGCCACGCCGCTGTCGTCCGCGCAGCCGGTCAACGCGTACCAGCATCTGACCACCCGCGTCGATCCGAAGCAGATCGAGGCGCTGCTGGCCGCCAACCGCAGCTCGCTCGCCCCGGCGGGCGACGCCGGCGCGGTCGCGGCCAAGGACGGCAAGGACGCGAAGAAGAAGCCCGCCAAGGAAGCCGCCGCGCCGGTCGGCGACGGCATCATCTCGATCGACGATTTCACGAAGATCGACCTGCGCATCGCGAAGATCGTCGCCTGCCAGGCCGTGGAAGGCTCGGACAAGCTGCTGCAGCTCACGCTCGACGTCGGCGAGGAAACGACCCGCAACGTGTTCTCGGGCATCAAGTCGGCCTACCAGCCGGAAGAGCTGGTCGGCAAGCTGACGGTGATGGTCGCGAACCTCGCGCCGCGCAAGATGAAGTTCGGCATGTCGGAAGGGATGGTGCTGGCGGCGTCCGCGAAGGACGAGAAATCGGAACCGGGCCTCTACATCCTCGAGCCGCACAGCGGCGCGAAGCCGGGCATGCGCGTGAGCTGAGCCACGCTTGCCCCGCAAACGAAAAACCCGCTCGTCGCCGAGCGGGTTTTTTGCCTCTCTTGAATTTCGAGTGGGTGGATTTTTCCGGGTCAAGGGCGGGCGAAGCCCGGCGCAGCGAACCCTTGATGCGGAGAAATCTACGAGCACGCTTGAGGGCTCGGGCCAGGCAAATTTGCGCCGCCTGCTGGCCCCCCGGGCCCGTCCGGCGGCGGAGGACTTCCCCGCCTTGGGGCGGGGCTAGGGGTGGGGAGATACCGTTTTGCGACGTAGGTTTTCGTACCCCGGCGGCCCTTTTCACCCACTCAAATTTCAAGAGAGCCGGTTTTTTCTTGGGCGCTACTGCTTTTTCTTGCCGCGCGCCCACCACCATTTGTCGAAGCGGCGCGTGTAGTTCAGGTCGATGCCCTGGAACGTGCCGCCATACGCGGACACGGCCCAGAACCGCGACAGGTTCAGCGTCGCCTTGAACGCGTTGCTGGCCGACTGCAGCCCCTGCTCGTAACCGAGCACGAAACGCTCGTTGATCGCCTTCGAGATCTGCACCACCTGCGGATCGGTCAGGCCCACGTCGCTGCGGCCCACCGTGAACTCGTCGAGCCCCACCGTTTGCGCGATGCGCTTGCCGCTCGCGCTGCCGAGCAGCGCCAGCGCCGTGGTCATGGTGTTCTGCTGGCCGAGGTTGTTGCCGGTATCGGTGCCGTGACCGAACAGCAGCCACGACAGCTTCTCGTTGTCGGTCACGTTCGGCTCGGACACGAGCTTCGCGGTGGGCGCCTGCACGGTGCCGGTCACCTGCACGCCCGCCTCCACCTCCTGATTGCGGCGCATCGCGAGGATGTTGATGCCGGGGTTCGAGATCGGCCCGTTGAACGTGAAGAAGCCGTTCTCGATCATCAGCTTGCGACCGAACGTGCTGTAGGTGGAGCCTTCGGTCACGCGCACGTTGCCGACCGCGCGCAGCGGAATGCCGGGCGCGCTCATCACGGTGATGGTGCCGCGCAGGCCGAGATCGGCGCCGTGCCCCTTGAAGCGGAAGCGGTTGCCGAGATCGATGTCGATGTTCGCGCGCGGGCCGAGCGCGGGCGCGGGCTTGTCGGCGACCGACTTCGGCAGCCCGACCGCGTTCTGCGATTCGCCCGGCACGGTGCCGTCGGGCCGCACGATCACGACGTCGTCGGACAGCGACGGCGCCGACGATTCGGGCAGATCGAACAGCGCCTGATCGACGCCGAACTTGCCGTCGATCGCGAGCTGGCCGCGCGGGCCGTCGTTCTTGATGCTGGCGCTGCCCGACAGCGACAGCTTGCGGTCCGGCGAGGCGAGCAGTTCGAGCTTGTCGGCCACGATGCTGGCCTTCAGGTCGGGCGCGCTGCCGTCAAGCCGCACCTGGCCGAGCGCGCGCAGCGTGCCGTCGGCGCCGTGGAATTCGACCTGCTGGAACTCGACGAGGTTGTCGGTCAGCTTGACGCGCACGATGCCGTCCTTCAGCTGCACGCCCTGATCGACCACCGTGACCGACAGCTTGTCGCCAGTCAGCTCGCCCGACAGGTCGGGCCGGGACGGCGTGCCGGCCACCGTCAGCTTCAGCGCGGCGCGGCCGTCGAACAGGTAGCTCGGCCCGAGCAGCCCGCCCGAGGTGCGCAACGCGGGGATGTCGACCGCGACGTTGCCCGACAGCGGCCCGTTCTCGGCCACGCCGATCGTGCCGTCGTGCATCGCGAACGGAATGCCGAGCGTCGCGTCGGCGGTGCCGATGCGGCTCGCCTTCGCATGCAGCGTGGCGTTCAGCCGGTTGCCGGCGCCGAATTCGGCGCGCGCGTTCAGATCGGTGATGCCCAGCGAGGCAATGCCGCGCCCGGCCTCGATCGTCACGTCGCCCGACCGGCGGCGGATCTGGACGTGGCCGGTGGCGGTATTGGCGAGCGACAGGTCCCAATCGCCGTCGAGCACGAGATCGGTGCGCACCGGCGCGCGCTCGCCGGTCAGGAACTCGCGCACCTGCAACGCGCGCGCGATCGACAGGTTGGTCAGCGTGCCGGCCGTGCGTAGCGCGCCGTGATCGAGCACGAAGCTGCGCAGGTCGAGCACCGCGCCCTCGATCGTCAGCTTGCTCGCGCCGAGCACCACGCGGCCCGCGCCGGCCGAGACCGTCAGCGGCGCGTCGAGCGACAGCGCCGGCGTGTCGCGGTTCGCGAGCTGCGAGACGGTGCCGTCCCAGCGGCTCGCGCCGCCGGCTTCGATCAGGCCGCCCGACGCCGCCACGTGCAGGTTGATGACGCGGCCGTCGGCGCTGCCGAGCGCGGTGGCGTCGAGCGTGTGTTTCGCGCGCGTGCCGTCGAGCCGGGCCTTGATCGATTTCAGGTCGCGCGAGCCGAGCGCCAGATCGTTCGCATCGACGCTGAACGCGAGCGCGCCGTTCGCGCCGTCGCGGATCTCGGCGCGGCCCTCGGCCGAGCCGATCCGGTTGCTGCCGATCACCACGCCGGTGGCGCGGTAGTCGGCGGCCAGGTTCGGGTGCGCGATGCTGCCGGTCAGCTCGCCGTGCGCCGACACCAGCCCTTGCAGGCCGAAGCCGAGACGGTCGAGCTGCGGCGCGCCGATCGCGAAGCGCAGGCGGTCGCCGGGCGCGCCGAAGCTGCCGTTCAGCGAGACGCGGTTGCCCGCCACCGACAGATCGGCCGTGCTCGGCAGCAGGCGCGTGCCGGCCACCTGCAGCGTGCCCTGCCCCGTCATCGGCACGCCGTCGTAGACGCTCTCGCCGAGCTTGAACTGCACCTTGCTCGACAGCGCCGGCGCGAGCGCGCCAGCGGCCGTCAGCGTGCCGTTCACGCGCGCGTCGACCGACCGGCCGGCGCGCTTGCCGCCCTTCGCCGCCGGCGCGCCGCTCGCGGCCGGCGTCAGCGTGGAAAACGCCAGCGGATTGAAATCGACCAGCGCGGCCTTGAAGTCGTAGCTCGACGCCTTGTCGTGCTTGAGCACGCCGCTCAGATCGACGCGGCCCTTGCCCGCCGACACGCGCGCGCGCCGGATGGTGGTGGCTCTGGCGTCGGTCTCGACGTCGGCGCTGAGGCCGAGCGCGAGCTTCGGATCCTTGAGATCGACGGTGGCATGCTGCGAACCGTTTTCGAGCGTCACGGCGACCGGACCGCCGAGCCGCATCGGTCGCACCGCGGTGGAGAACAGCGTCGGGTCGAGGTTGGCGACGTTCAGGTCGAAGCGTCCGCGCGGCGCGGCGAGCGCGCCGCCGCCCGTCACGCTGCCGTCGCGCAGCAGGCGCATCGCGAAATCGTCGATGCGCTGCGCGTGGGCGTCGAGATGAACGTTCGCGTGGATGTCGACCAGCGGCAGCTTGCCTTCGGCCAGCGTGCCCGGTTTCGCGTTGACGACGGCCAGCTTGCCGACCACGACCAGCGCGCGCGAGTTCGCCGTGGCGGCGGCAGCCGAAGCCGGCGCGACCGCCGTTTGCGCGGGCGCTCGGGAAGACGCGGGTTCGGCCCGCGCGGCGCTGCCCGCGGCCGATGCGGACGCGTTGCTCGACGCCGCCGAGGCACTCGAAGCCGCCGACGCCATGATCGCCGCGAGCGCCTTCGCCGACACGCTGTGGTCCGCGCCCGCCGCCTCGCCGGCCGGGGCGAGATCGGCGCGAATGCTCAGATCGGCCTCGGGCGCGCTCAGAACCAGCACGCGCGGGTTCACGTGATCGAACGCCAGCGTGGCGCGCGTGAGCGGCACCGCGCCGAACGGCGCGGCCTCGATATGCGCGCGCCCGGCCAGCTTCATGCCCGACGCGTCGAGATCGACGCCGAGCGCCTCCAGCGAGCCGGACAGCGTGGCGTGCGCATCGACCTGCTCCTTCGACACCTTGCCCGAATAGGTGGCCGCGCCCTCGATCGCGAACGGCCGCTGGCCGTCGAGCCGCGCGTTCGCCGTGACCGCGCCGAACGGCGTGTCGAGCCGGTCGACCGCAAGCGCATGGCGGCGGCCGTCGCTGTCGCCATGCAGCAGGAAATGCGACAACTCGGTCGTGGACCCGGCCTCGTGGATGCGCAGCGTATCGAAGCGCACTTCGCGCAGCACCAGTTGCAGCGGCAGGTTCAGGTTCTGCGGCAGCACCGTGGGCGACGTGCTCGGCGTCGACGGCACCACGCTCACGTCGATCGTGCCGGCCCGCAGGTAATCGAGCGTGAAGCGCAGCGGCGCGCGCGTCAGCACCCAGCGGGCTTCCACGCGGTCGATCCGCACGTCGGTGCCCGTACCGCCCGGCGAAAGCCAGGCCAGCCGGTCGATCCGCACGCCGTGCGCGAGCGAGCCACCTTCGAGCGTGCCGGCCAGCCGGTCGCCCAGCACGGCCACCGCCATGTTCCAGGCGAGCTTCGTGCCGCGCTCGGTCAGCACCGCGGCGGCCAGCACGCCGGCCAGCAACGCCACGAGCAGCACCAGCACGCCGACCGTCCAGGCAAGCGCGCGACCGAGCCGGCCCCGGCGCCGGTTCGGCGCGGGCGGTTCGGTCGACGGCCGCTGCGGCGGCTCGCCCGGTGGCGGGCCGCCCGGCGTGGCGCCGGTCGGCGGTACGGCGGAATCGTCCTTCGTCATGCTGAAATCCGGAAAACCCTGGTCAGAATGCAATGCCGAGCGTCAGGTACGGACGCACGCTGCGGTTGCGGATGCCGTAGGCCAGATCGACGTTGACCGGCCCCACGGGGCTGCGCCAGCGCCCCCCCACGCCCACGCCTTGATAGAACACCTTGTCGCCCCAGTCGTCGGTCGCGGTGCCGAGGTCGTAGAAGGTGGCCATGCCCCAATCGTGGTTGAACCAGTGCTGATATTCGGTCGTGCCGGTCATCAGGTACTTGGTCGGCAGCACCGAGCCGTCGACCGTGTTGCCGATGCTCTGATAGCCGTAGCCGCGCACCGAGTTCGAGCCGCCCGCGCGGAACAGCAGCGAGGCCGGCACGCCGACCGAACCGCCGCTCGTGAACACCCCGCCCAGCTCGGCGCGGAACAGCACCAGATCGCGCTTGCCGATCGGCAGGTATTGCTGGCCGCGCGCATAGCCGCGAATGAACGTCTGGTCGGTCGCCACGCCCTTGATCGCGAAGCCGGCCTCGGCGTGGATCAGGTTGCCCGAGCGCGGGAACAGCGGATCGTCGACGTTGCGGCGCGTCCACGACCATTGCGGCACCAGCGCGCGGCTGGTGGTCGGGCCGGCGGCGTTCTGGTCGAGCCGGTCCTGGTAGTACGTGATCGAGTACGTGTAATCGATGTTCTGGCTGGTCTTGGCGCGCTGCACGCCCACTCGCGCGCTGTAGATCCGCACGTCCGACACGTTGGTGTTGGTGTACGAGGCCAGCACGCTGTTGGTCCAGGCGCCGGGACTCGGCGGCATCGACAGCTGCACCTGCCCGTATTGCTGGATCTGGTCGATGCGCCCCGAGATCTGCAGCGGCCAGGCGCGACCGAACGTGTCGAGATAAGTGTACGAGCCCTGCACGTGCGGGCCGGTGTCGGTCGCGTAGCCCTCCCCGCCGCGCACGCTGTTGTACGGGTACTCGCTGACCTTCACGTGCACCGGCGTCTGGTCCGGCTTCGACGTGTCGTCGCTGACGTCGATCGCGACGCTCGCGTAATACGGCGTGTTCTGCAACTGCCGCTGCAGTTCGTTGATGCGCTGCACGTCGTAGATCTCGCCCACGCCGAGCGGGTTGACGTTGTCGACGATCTGCCCCGGGTAGCGGCGCACGCCCGACACGTCGAGCTTGCCGATCGTGAAGGTCGGGCCGCTTTCGTACGTGACCGACAGTTTCGCCGTGCGCGTGCGCGGATCGATGCGCGCCTGCGAGGCGAGGATCTTCGCGCCGAGATAGCGGCGCGATTGCAGTTGGCGCAGCGCCGCGTTCTTCGCGTCGTCCCAGCCCGACTGCGTGAACGGATCGCCCTCGTGCAGCGAGAACGCCAGCCGCGCGACCGTCTCCTGCTTCGGATCCTCGGTGCCCACCGGGCCCTGGAACTGCAGGTCGACGCCCGATACATCGGTTTGCGGCCCCGGATCGACCTTGACCGTCACCGAGCGCTTGCCGTTGCGCGTGCGCACGTCGGTCGACACCACCGGCGAGAAGTAGCCGGCCGTGGCCGTCAGGTCGCGCACCTGTTGCGGCGTCGCGGTGATCAGGAAGTCGAACTGGTCGTCGGAGATGTCGTCGCGCTTGGCGAAGCGCGACAGGTCGAGATGCTGCTTGAGCAGGCTGCGCACCGAGCGCGGCGCGTCGATGTCCACCTCGAACTTGGCCCAGGCCGGCATCGCGAACGCCGCGGCCAGGCAGCCGCCGAGCGTGAGCCTGGCGAGGCGCGGCAGCAGCGGCAATAGCAGCAACAGCGGCGGCCGGTTCGACCGCGAAGGGGACGGCGGCAAGGCCGTGCGAGCGCGTGCGACCGCGCACCCGGCGCGACGCTCGTCTGGTGGAATGGCCAGCCCTGTCAAATACCGCCCCCTCGAAGATAGATCGGATGAAAGCCCACATTTGACCACAGCGTCATGGCGCGCCTGTGGGCAAAGCTTGAAAGATGTTCAAAAGCGCAGACGTTCGGGCAAGCTGCGCATTCGACGCGGATTGGCGCCGGCTGTTCCCCGCGATGCGGTAAAATCCCGCCATCCCCAACCCTGGCGGCCCGCGAACGCGCAGCCGGCCCGTTCAGAAAGGAACCCACCATGTCGTATCAGTCCGACGTCACGCAATTTCTGAACCAGCTCAAACAACAGAAGCCGGCGCTCGAAGACGAACAGCGCAAGGGCCGCGCGCTGCTGTGGGACAAGCAGCCGATCGACCTCGACGAACGCTCGGAGCAGCAGCAGTCGCGCGTGAAGCAGACTTCCTACGTCTACTACCAGAACTTCTGATCCCGTGAGCGCCGCGGACGAGGCCGCCCGGCCGGAAGACGCGCTCGCCGCGCGTGCCGGCGCCGATTCGACGCCCGACACGGTCGACGGCATCGCGGTCTTCGCACGTCTGTACGGCGAGCCGCTCTTCAAGCTGCCGCAGGATCTCTACATCCCGCCCGATGCGCTCGAGGTGTTCCTCGAAACCTTCGAAGGCCCGCTCGACCTGCTGTTGTACCTGATCCGCAAGCAGAACTTCAACGTCCTCGACATTCCGATGGCCGAGGTCACCGCGCAGTATCTCGGCTACGTGGACCAGATCCGCCAGACGAATCTCGAACTGGCCGCCGAATATCTGCTGATGGCCGCGATGCTCATCGAGATCAAGTCGCGCATGCTGCTGCCGGTCAAGAAGGCCGACACCGGCGAGGAAGCCGAGGATCCGCGCGCCGAACTGGTGCGCCGCCTGCTCGAGTACGCGCAGATGAAGCTGGCCTCGCAGCGGCTCGATCAGTTGCCGCAGCTCGGCCGCGATTTCCTGCGCGCCGATGTGTACATCGAGCAGAGCATCGCGCCGCGCTTCCCCGACGTGAATTCGGACGACCTGCGCGCCGCCTGGGCCGACGTGCTCAAGCGCGCCAAGCTGGTCCAGCATCACAAGATTTCGCGCGAGGAACTCTCGGTGCGCGAGCACATGAGCCTGATCCTGCGCCAGCTGCAGAACGTGCGCTTCATGGAGTTCGCCGAGCTGTTCGACACCTCGCGCGGCGTGCGCGTGGTGGTGGTCAACTTCATCGCCATGCTCGAACTCGCGCGCGAATCGCTCGTCGAGATCACCCAGCCCGAGCCGTTCGCGCCGATCTACGTGCGGCTCGCGTACCTGCCCGCCTGAGCAGCCGGCGCCCGCGCCCGGCCCCCCGCCCTTGCTTCGTTCGCCCCGCGCCGGCCCGCGCTGCCCGACCGCGAGCGCGCGCGGTCGTGTCGAAATAACGGAATAAAAATCGAACGATCGTGCGTTTATCGATGCGTCGCAACGGCAAATCCTCTACAATCGCCGACGCTCGCCGCCCTGCCCGGTCGCGGGCGAACCGTCCGATCACGCCGCCGCGCCCCGCGCGGCGGCGTTGTTGCATAAATCGAGCGAGATCCGTTGACGTTTACGCGCAACGGTCGCGGGGCCAGCCTCCTATCAAGTCAGATTCCAGAGTAACTGCCTAATTTTTGACAAGAAAATGCGCAAGGACAT
>WNEB01000149.1 GCA_009914575.1 Burkholderia gladioli | reverse complement strand
GCAGTTTGTCGCACGCGGCCAGAAACAAACCGCCCTCGATAGGGTAGTCGGCCATGTGTTCGCCTGTTCGTTTGCCGCCTGGTTTGCCGGTGGACGACGGCATAAGGCCGATGGCTTCCATTTTGTCGGCCCACTCTTTGTTGTGATACCGACGCCGACCAGGCTTGCCGAAATGATGCTGCCAAAGATGGGCCATCTCGTGCGCGATGGTCTGCATCACTTCGACAATCGGGACGATGCCGAAGTAAGCCGGATTCAGCGCGATTTCGTCGGTCCTGCTACCGTCGCCCCGGCGAACGAAGCGCTCGGCAGAAAACTAGCCGTAGGTTTTCTTTTCCCGTTGCAGCGTCAGCAGGCAGGGCGGCAAGCTGTTGCCGAATAGCTCGGCGTTGAAGTGATCGAACGCCGTTTGCAACTCGGTATAGGTGTCGTCGGTCGGTCGCATTCTGCTGTCCACGTTTGGTTTGTACAATCCACAATTATTTGGATTGTGCAATCCAAATATTCGCGATCAAAAACTTCGTCATGACGAAGTTTTGAGCGAGCCAATCCAGCCCCGACACCCTCGCACATTGCCGCCCTACGGCTTTGCTTTCCGTAGGGGCGGATGCCCTTTTTTCGTCATGACGAAGAAAGGGCTTGGCGTAGTAGCTAAGGCAGGATAGACTAGCGTCGTCAAGGTGCAGCACCTTCGGCGCTGCACGGTCCTCGTTTTTGACGAAACTGCGGTCCTCGTTCGTCTGCGACGAACTGCGGAGAAAGGCTTATTACGATGCCGTCGAAAAAACCGTTGCTGTCGGGCCGCGTTGATCCTGACCTAAAAGACGCCTTCGCGAGCGTCGCGAAGGAACAAGGCATCACGGAGGCCCGCTTACTTGAGATCGTCGTCGCGGCGTTTTTGAAGCGCACGCACCCTGCCCCGATGCCTGAGCCGGCGCCGGAATCAGAAGGTGTGAAGACGAAGGACGTGCGCGTTCGGCTGGCTCCGTTCAAATACCGCGAACTTGAACGCCTCGCATCGTTGCGGCATTGGAGTCGCGGCACCTACCTCGCCTACCTGTTCGACGTTCACCTGAATGGACAGCCGCGACTCACCGACGACGAATTGCAGGCACTTCGTGAAGCGACTGCGCAGTTGTCGGCAGTCGGTCGGAACGTCAACCAGATCGCGCGCGCGCTGAACACGTCACTGGACGAGGCACACCAGGCGCAGGCATTGAACTTCGAGCATTTGAAGAGGCTGATCGATTTGGAGCGAGAGCGCGTCAAAGCTGTGGTTCGAGCAAACCTGAAATCGTGGGGGGTGGCGGATGGCGAGCAATGACGGTTTTGATCCGACCGGGGCGCACGACATAGATTTTTTGGTTAGCGGACGGCGGGCGCGCACAGGGCGTCTTACGCCAGGCCAGAAGCGCGCGCAATTGCATCGAACCTTCGTGCAGCGCGCGCCAGAAGTCATGGTTAAGGTATCGGGTGGCGGCAAGACAGCGCAGCACGTCAAGGCGCATATGGACTACATCACGCGCAATGGACAGCTTGAAGCCGTCAACGACCAGGGCGAGAAGATCAGCGGTCGGGAAGACGTGAAAGACCTGTTTGATTCGTGGGACGTTGATGCCGGCGACGGTCAGGGGAAAAAACGGCAAGCCTTCAATATCGTACTGTCGATGCCGGCCGGCACCGATCCGGAAAAGCTCTTCAAGGCGGCGCAGAACTTCGCGCGCGAAGAATTCTTCGGGCAGCGCCAATACATGATGGTCCTGCACACGCCTGAAACCGACCCGCATAAGAACGCCACGCCGCATCCGCATGTTCACCTGGTCGTCAAAGCCGAAGGCTTCGACGGCCAGCGCCTCTACATCCGCAAGGCGACGCTCGAACACTGGCGTACCGCGTTCGCCGAGCGGTTACGAGAGCAGGGGATCGAGGCGAATGCGACGCCTCGCGACTTGCGCGGGCAGACGCGCAAGTCGAAGAAGCCAGGCGTGTACTTCGCAGAAAAGCGCGGCACGTCCACAGTGCTCAAGAGCAAGTTCGAGGAGGCACGGCAGGAGTTGCAACAGGGCGAGCCGTCACCGAAGCCTTGGGAGGTCGCCATCGTTAATCGTCGCCGTGCGACCGTTCGTCGGCTGTTGGGCGCGGCCGACGAACTGCGGAGGGAGGGCGACGAGGCAATGGCAACGGCCATTGAACGGTTCGCCAAGGAAATGCCGAGACCGGACACAGAGCGGCACCAGATCAAGCGAGCCATCGTCAGCCAGGTCGAGCGTCAACGCGGGCAACAGCCGAGCCAGCAGAAGGACGCCGACCGCAACGACAAGGAGCGATAAGCCATGAAGAAAACCATCCTCGCCATGTGCGCGGCGACTGCTTTAGCGACGGCCGCGGCTGCCTCAGCGCAGGCCGTCACGACAAGCGCGGTCGGCAACGTCAGTGTCTATTTTTCGCCGAATGGCGGCGCCGAGCGTGCCGTCTTGGATGAGGTACGGGCCGCGCAGCAGCGGATTCTTGTTCAGACGTATTCGTTCACTTCGCCGCCGATCTACAG
The DNA here is from genome assembly GCA_009914575.1 of Burkholderia gladioli. Classification (GTDB taxonomy): domain Bacteria; phylum Pseudomonadota; class Gammaproteobacteria; order Burkholderiales; family Burkholderiaceae; genus Burkholderia; species Burkholderia gladioli_B. Next base: position 2,260 of record WNEB01000149.1, on the reverse strand, counting down.
GGCGCTTGCCGAGGCGAAAGCGCGCGGCGTTGATGTCCGTGTCCTGGTGGACAAGGAAGCACGGAGCGCAGACTTCCGGGGCGCCGGCGCACGTTATGACATGCAGCGCGGGGTGCAAGTCGCCGTGGACGAGATCGCGGGGAAGGGCATAGCGCACAACAAGGTCATGATAATCGACGGCGGAACCGTCATTACCGGATCGTTCAATTTCAGTCGGCAGGCAGAAACGACGAACGCGAAAAATATGGTCGTGTTCAAGAACAGCCCCGACCTAGTGCGCGCGTACACGCAGAATTGGTCAGCGCGTGCGGCACAGGCAAAGCCCTACTGACCCGCTGCTACGGAAAGAAATGGGGGCCGTGATCCGTGCGCCGGATCGCGGCCCCTCTTCACTTCTTGCCCTTCTCATCCTTCGGCTGACGTGCTTCGAGGGCGCGCAGAATGCCGTTTTGCTGCTCCTGCATTGCTTCGACCTGCCCGCGCAGCTTGGCGGCGTCTTCGCGAGCCTGAGCGGCTTCCTTGCGGGCTGCATCGCGCTCCGCTTTCGCCTTTGTCATGCGCTCGGCAACCCGATGCGCTTCCGTTGCCGCTTGCTTGCGCTGTTCCTGGTGCGCTTCGTCGGCGGCTTGAGCCTTGGCCTTGGTTGTCGCCAGATCGGCATGTGCCTGGTCTAGGCTGGCTCGCACGTCGGCAAGCTCGCCGCGAAGCTGGCCGGCTTCTTCGCGCACGCGCGCAAGCTCGGCCGCGTGCTTATCGGCGGCTTGCTTCGCCGCTTGCTCGGCATGCGTGAGGCGTTCGCGAAGCTGCGCGAGTTCTACGGCTTGTGCCTGGTTGCTGGTGTTCACCTCGGCCAGCTTCGATTCGAGCGCGTCGCACGAGGCGGTCTTTTCTTCCAGCTTCGATTCGAGTTCATCAACCGTCGTCGCGGCGTCGGCAAGCTCGCGCTCAGCCTGTTCGCGTTGCCCGCCCGCAGCGCGCACGACTTCCGTAACGCGGCGCTCGGCCGCTTTTACAGCCTTGTCGTTCAGTTCAACGGCAAGCACCGCCAGGCGGTCGGTGAGTTCCTTGGTCACGGCTGCCATTGCTTCGGCGACCTCGATAGGTAGCTCGGCGACCGGCTCGGCGTGCGTAACCGTCTGACTGTTGATGTGCTCATCCCACACCTGCTTAAGGCGCGACGGGTTGCCGGCGCCGATCCTTTGGCGCAGGGCGAACCCGGTGATGTTCCGGCCGGCCTCTTGAAGAGCCAGGCCGGCCTCGATGATGGACTCGTTGGAAATCTCAGCGGGGCGCATGGACGTGACTCCTATCGGGATGATGATTCCATCATAGCGCAAAACAAACGAACAAACAAACACATAAACAAACTAATTTAGGTGGGGTTCAGGGTGTCAAGAAAACGGTGGTTTTCCAGACATGCCGGCCGGCGCCGTTGACGGCCATCGGCCCAGCGGGCAAAGTGTCAATTAATCCGTCTTAATTTCTACGTCTCCATCGTGACTGCTAAACAAATGCGAATCGGGTACGCGCGGGTCAGTACCGACGATCAAAATCTGGACTTGCAGCGCGACGCACTGCGCGGCGCCGGCTGCGTCGAAATCTACGAAGAGACGGCCAGCGGCCGGCGCGCGGATCGGCCCGAACTGGCGCAATGCCTTCGCGCGCTGCGTGCTGGCGACACGCTGGTTGTGTGGCGGCTCGACCGGCTCGGCCGCTCGCTGGCCGACCTGGTTGGCATCGTTGAGGGGCTACGGCAGCGCGGCGTCGGGTTCGAGTCGTTGAACGAGCGGATCGACACGACGCATGCGGCCGGCGAGATGGTCTTTCACGTCTTCGCGATGCTCGCGCAGTACGAGCGGAGCCTGATCCGCGAACGGACGCGCGCGGGCCTTGCAGCGGCACGTGCGCGAGGCAGGAAGGGCGGTAGGGCACCGAAGCTCGACGCCAAGCAGATACGCGAGATACGCGCCTTGCTGCGCGATCCAGAGGTGCGCGTCACGGACGTAGCGAAGCGCTACGGCGTGTCTCGCGCCACGTTGTACAAGCACGTCGGCGCAGTGCGGCCGGCGAACCCGTAATTCGCGCGCAAGCGCTTCTCTAAGTGTCGCATCCCGGATGATTGCATAAGCGAGAATCGCTATCCACTCTTCATGGCCCGAGCGGTGATGCGAGGATTGATAGAGTCACTGCAATCACCTCCGGAGGTCCAAGCATGCTGATCGCCCTGCACAGGAACGCCCGCACCACGCCCGCCGTGCGT
>WNEB01000148.1 GCA_009914575.1 Burkholderia gladioli | reverse complement strand
GGCGACCACGTGTGGGTATGGCATCGGGTATTCTGGCAAGGACGGCTTCATCTATCCATATTGTTACGTTCCCCCGGTTGATCAGGCCTTCATTATAGGCCGCCCAATTCCTGACACGGTAGCGTGCCTTCGACTCACCTTTCTTGTGTATGTCCTTGCGCATTTTCTTGTCAAAAATTAGGCAGTTACTCTGGAATCTGACTTGATAGGAGGCTGGCCCCGCGACCGTTGCGCGTAAACGTCAACTGATCTCGCTCGATTTATGCAACAACGCCTTCGGGCGCAGCCGTTCCAGCAGCCCGCTGTCGACCAGCAGCTTGCCGCCCGGCAGGCAGACGATGCGCGTGGGTGCGGGCGCGCACCACGTTGACTTCCCAGTGCCAGCCCTTCACGCGCTCGTTCCACTTCACCGCATACGGCGCGAGCCGGTCGACGTCGGCGCGCAGCCGTTTCACGCGCGGATCGGTGGCCGGCGCCAGCGTGCCGGCGCGCGCCGCGGCCTGCACCATCTGCTGATATTGCGTGCGCGGCTGTGATCTGCTCGAGCATCGGCGACGAGACCAGATTGCGGAACGCGAACGCATTGCCGTAATGCACGCCGCGTTGCGGCGGCGCGTAGGCCGCGACCGGGGCCGCCCGCGTGATTCGCGCCGACCGCCGCGGCGACGGCATGGGCCGCCGTGGCGGCCTGCGCGCCGCGCGCCGCTTCGCCGGCCGCGCAGACGAGCAGCGCGCCGGCCAGCAGCGCGCCGGCGCGCCCGAGCGTTGCCGCGATCTCAGCTCGCACGGGCCGCCTCATTCTGCCCGCTGCGCCACGGCGCGACCTTGAACAGCAGCGCCATGCCGGGAATGCCGAGCGCCGCGCACACGAGGAAGTAATCGAACCAGCCGATCTGCGCGACGATGAAGCCGCTCGACGCGGAGGCCAGCGTGCGAGGCACCGAGGCGAGGCTCGTGAACAGCGCGAACTGCGTGGCCGTGTAGCGCGGATCGGTGGTGCTGGCGATATAGGCCGTGAACGCGGCCAGCGTGAGGCCCGTGGAGAACGTTTCGAAACCGTAGACGCCCGCCATCAGCACCGGGTCTGGGCCGGCCTTGGCGAGCCACGCGAAGCCGAGCGTCGAGACGATCTGGATCAGCCCGAAGATCCACAACCCGCGCGCGATGCCGATCTTGACGAGCCAGACGCCGCCCAGAATGCCGCCGGCCAGGCTGGCCCAGAACGCGGTGGTCTTGGCGAGCACGCCGATCTGGGTCTTGTTGAAGCCGATGTCGAGGAAGAACGAGGTCGACAGCGTGGCGGCCATCGTGTCGCCGAGCTTTAACAGGAAGATGAAGCCGAGCACCAGCAGCGCGTTGCGCCAGCCGCCGCGCGCGAGGAATTCGCTGAACGGCAGCACCACGGCCTCGCGCAGGTTCTTCGGCGGCGTGCCGCGCACTTCGGGTTCGCGCACGCATAGCGTCATCGCCATGCCGGGCAGCATGAACAGGCCCGTGACGATGAAGACGAGCGTCCACGGCAGGTGATCGGAGAGGATCAGCGACAGCGAGCCGGGCACCAGCGCGGCGATCTTGTAGGCGTTGACGTGGACGGCGATGCCGAGCCCTTGCTCGGCATCGTGCAGCAGTTCGCGGCGATAGGCGTCGATCACGATGTCCGAGCTGGCGCCGAAGAACGCCACCAGCGTGGCCAGCGCGGCGACGGTCCAGATCGAATCGCGCGCCGAGACGAAGCCTAGCGTGCCGATCGCCACCGCCACCAGCAATTGCGTGACCAGCATCCAGCCGCGCCGCCGCCCGGGCCGCCAGCCCGGCAGGCGGGGCACGAAGCGGTCCATCAGCGGCGCCCAGAGGAATTTCCACGTGTAGGGAATCTGGATCAGCGCGAACAGGCCGATTTCCTTCAGGTTCACCCCTTCCGAGCGCAGCCACGCCTGCACCAGGTAGATCAGCGTGAACAGCGGCAGGCCCGAGGTGAAGCCGAGAAACACGCAGATCAGCGTTCGCGTGTTCAGGAAGGCGCGCCAGCCGGGGTGATCGTCGTGCGCGGCCAGCGCCGGCGTGTCGCGCTGCTCGGGAGAGGTCATGAAGGGTTCAAGGGGGACTCGCTTGACGCGATAGACAGCAAGACTACCACGCCAGTTCGCGCCCCAACGGACCGGCTGGCCGCCGTGCAGCACGGCCCGGTCGAGGATCTCGATGCCGACCTCGGGCGCGAGCGCCTCGAAATCCTTGATCGTCAGCACGCGCACGTTCGGCGTGTTGTGCCATTGGTGCGGCAGCGATTTCGACACCGGCATGCGCCCGCGCAGCACCGACAGCCGGTGCGCCCAGTAGCCGAAGTTCGGGAACGACACGATGCACTCGCGGCCCACGCGCACGGTTTCGCGCAGGATCGCGGCGGTCTGGTGGATGGTCTGCAAGGTCTGCGAGAGGATCGCGAAATCGAAGCTCTGATCCTCGAACAGGCGCAGCCCGTCTTCGAGGTTCTGCTGGATCACGTGCACGCCGTTCTTCACGCAGCCGAGCACGCCCGCGTCGTTGATCTCGATGCCGTAGCCGCTCACTTCCAGTTCCTCGGCCAGCAGCGCGAGCAGCGAGCCGTCGGCGCAGCCGAGGTCGAGCACGGTGGAGCGCGGCTCGACCCAGCGCGCGATCGCGCGGAAGTCCGGCCGGGCCGAAAGCATCGTCAAGGCTTGCTGGTTCATGCACCCACCTCCGCGGCAATTCGTTCGTAATAGGCGCGCACCACGTTGTGATAGCGCGAATCGTCGAGCAGGAACGCGTCGTGCCCGTGCGGGGCGTCGATCTCCGCGTAGCTGACGTCGCGGCGGTTGTCGAGCAGTGCCTTGACCAGTTCGCGCGAGCGCGCCGGCGCGAAGCGCCAGTCGGTCGAGAAGCTGGCCACCAGATATTTCGCGGTGGTGTTCGCCAGCGCGGCGGTGAGGTCGCCCTCGAAGGCCTTGGCCGGATCGAAGTAATCGAGCGCGCGCGTGATCAGCAGGTAGGTGTTCGCGTCGAAGTATTCGGCGAACTTGTCGCCCTGGTAGCGCAGGTACGACTCCACTTCGAATTCCACGTCGAAGTTGAAGTTGTAGGCGTCGAGCGCGCCGTCGGCGCGGCGCAGCGCCCGGCCGAATTTCTCGGCCATGTCGTCGTCCGACAGGTAGGTGATGTGGCCGATCATGCGCGCCACGCGCAGGCCGCGGCGCGGAATCACGTTGTGCGCGTAGTAGTTGCCGCCGTGGAAATCGGGATCGGAGAGGATCGCCGAGCGCGCCACCTCGTTGAACGCGATGTTCTGCGCGGAGAGCTTCGGCGTCGAGGCGATCACCATGCAGTGCGCGACGCGATCCGGGTACATCAGGCTCCAGGCCAGCGCCTGCATGCCGCCGAGGCTGCCGCCCATCACCGCGGCGAAGCGTTCGATGCCGAACGCATCGGCCACGCGCGCCTGCGCGTTGACCCAATCCTCCACCGTCACCACCGGGAAGCGCGCGCCGTATTGCGTGCCGGTGGCCGGGTCGACGCTCATCGGGCCGGTCGAGCCGAAGCACGAGCCGAGGTTGTTCACGCCGATCACGAAGAAGCGGTTGGTGTCGAGCGGCTTGCCGGGGCCGACCATGTTGTCCCACCAGCCGGTGCTGCGCGGATCGTCCGCGTAGAGGCCGGCCACGTGATGCGACGCGTTGAGCGCGTGGCAGACGAGCACCGCGTTCGAGCGGGCGGCGTTCAGTTCGCCGTAGGTCTCGACGACGAGCTGGTAGTTGCCGAGCACGCTGCCGCTCTGGAGCCGCAGCGGTTCGGCGAAATGCATGGTCTGTGGAGCGACGATGCCGATCGATTCCATTCGTTCCGCCTTATGACTGGGCGGCTAAATGGCGTCGGCGAAGCGCGGAGCGAAAGATGCGCGGCTGACGACCTCTTTAGCCGCATTTGTAATGAACCCGCGGCCTGGTGGCTGGGGTTCGCGCGCCCGCAAGCGAGTCAGCAAATCGGCGCGTCATTCGAGTGTTCCCGCCCCGCTATCGCGGCGACGAGTGGCGGCAAGTATAGCGGATTTCGCCGGGAAGAATCGGGCGGCCTTCGCGTGCACCGCGCCTGCCGGGTGTGCGCGATCGATGGCGCTTCGACAATCGGGGTCGAATGGAAAGGGTGTGTTGGCCGTCCATTTGCCGCGCGATGTTCGATGCAGGTCAATCAACGGGCGTATCCGGCTGGATGCGCGCATGGCGCGTCAGTATATTTACAAAACCCTTTCTAGTTGATGGCGACAATCGATCGTCATGCAAGCGGGGGGCCGTGCATGGGCCGTCGTCGACACAGGCGCGCCATGTGTGGCGGTTCGAGTCCTTTCCTTCGAATCGAGATTCCGGGCTAGTCGAGCCGCGTCGCTCCGATCCTCGATTCGCGCAGCACCAGGCGTGTCGCGGTGCGATTCGGTGCGCAGTCCTGACTTCATCGCAACCTGCTTCACGGATGTTTAGATCATGGCAATAAAATCGGCTCTTTTGAAATTTGAGTGGGTGAAAAGGGCCGCCGGGGTACGAAAACCTACGTCGCAAAACGGTATCTTCCCACCCCTAGCCCCGCCCCAAGGCGGGGAAGTCTTCGCCGCCGGACGGGCTCGGGGGCCAGGCGGCGCAAGGCTTTGCCTGGCCCGAGTCCTCAAGCGTGCTCGTAGATTTCTCCGCATCAAGGGTTCGCTGCGCCGGGCTTCGCCCGCCCTTGACCAGGAAAAATCCACCCACTCGAAATCCAAGAGAGACATAAAATCTGCAGCAAAGAAGCCGGGCCGCCCGACGATCA
>WNEB01000147.1 GCA_009914575.1 Burkholderia gladioli | reverse complement strand
CAGGCGGCGCAAGGCTTTGCCTGGCCCGAGCCCTCAAGCGTGCTCGTAGATTTCTCCGCATCAAGGGTTCGCTGCGCCGGGCTTCGCCCGCCCTTGACCCGGAAAAATCCACCCACTCGAAATTCAAGATAGGCAGATAGGCAGCATTTCCGGCCAGGGCGTGGCCGGCTGGTTGATCCAGAGCATGCCGACCTTGAGGCTTTCGGCATGCTTGACCAGCGCCTGCGCGAACGCGTCGCGCACGCTGTTGTGGACCAGGAAGCGGGTCGGCGAAATGCAGACCTGGCCGGCGTTGCGGAACTTCGCGCCGCCCGCGGCCTTGACCGCGAGTTCGACGTCGGCGTCTTCTTCCGCGACGATCACCGGCGCGTGGCCGCCCAGTTCCATCGTGGCGCGCTTCATGTGCAGACCGGCCAGCGCGGCCAGTTGTTTGCCGACCGGCGTCGAGCCCGTGAACGTGACCTTGCGGATCACCGGATGCGGGATCAGGTAGTTCGAGATCTCGGCCGGATCGCCGTAGACGAGGCCGACCACGCTGGCCGGCACGCCCGCATCGACGAACGCGCGCAGCAGTTGCGCCGGCGAGGCCGGGGTTTCTTCCGGCGCCTTGACGAGGAACGAGCAGCCCGTGCTCAGCGCGGCGCTCAGCTTGCGCACCACCTAGTTGACCGGGAAGTTCCACGGCGTGAACGCGGCGACCGGGCCGACCGGCTCCTTGACCACCGTCTGCTGAACGGCCAGGTTGCGCGGCGGCACGATGCGACCGTACACGCGGCGGCCTTCGTCGGCGAACCATTCGATGATGTCGGCGGCCGACATGACTTCGATCTTCGCTTCGCCGAGCGGCTTGCCCTGCTCCTGCGTCATCAGTTGCGCGATCGTGTCGGCGCGTTCGCGCACCAGCGCGGCGGCCTTGCGCATAACGCCGGCGCGTTCGTACGCCGGCACCTTGCGCCAGGCTTCGAAGCCGCGTTGGGCCGCGTCGAGCGCGCGATCGAGATCGGCGATGCCGGCGTGGGCCGCCTTGCCGATCACCTTGCCCGTTGCCGGGTTGACCACGTCGATGGTCTTGCCGCTCGCGGCGTCGCACCACTCGCCGTTGATGAGAAGCTGGGTGTCCGAGTAATTCGTAGTCGTCATCTGGGTATCCACCTGATCGAGAAAAGGAGCGGCCAATGCGTGATGCCTGCGCCGGCACGTCGACCGGCACGGCGTGCGCCCGTTGCGGCTTGCCGGCCGGGGCGCACGATGACGGCATGACGGGCCGGACCTGTGTCATGCCGTTGCGGGATGAAGCGGCGGGATCGCGATGCGCGACCGGGCGGCGTGCACCGGCACAGTGCAGCGCCTATCCGCGCGAAGCCGTAAGCGTACAACGTTCGGAGAAAGTCTGCGTGACACGGAACCGCATCAATCGCGACGAATTCCCACACATGACCCGCGACGGCGAGACGTTTGGGCGTGCCGTCGAGACGAACGGCGCTGGGCACGGCGGCCGTTTGCGCGCAAGCTCGCGAAATCGACCGTCCGCGCCGACGCTGCACCCACCGGGAGACACCATGGATCCGCTGGACAGACCGACACGCGCCGCGACGCGCTGACCACCTGGCCGAGCAGCGCCGGCTTCGACGCCACGCTCGCGCGCCTGCGCGACGCGCTCGCCGGACGCGGGCTGCGGGCGGATCTTCGCCGAGATCGATCAGGCCGCCGCGACCGCCGATGCGGGCATGACGATGCCGCCCACCGTGCTGATCCTGTTCGGCAATCCGAAGGCCGGTGATGCTGCGTTCGCCGCGCGCGACCGTCGAATTGCCGCTGAAACTGGTGGTGCGGCAGGCGGACGACGGGCGCGTCGATGTCGATTATCGGCCTCTCTTGAATTTCGAGTGGGTGGATTTTTCCCGGGTCAAGGGCGGGCGAAGCCCGGCGCAGCGAACCCTTGATGCGGAGAAATCTACGAGCCCGTCCGGCGGCGAGGACTTCCCCGCCTTGGGGCGGGGCTAGGGTGGGAAGATACCGTTTTGCGACGTAGGTTTTCGTACCCCGGCGGCCCTTTTCACCCACTCAAATTTCAAGAGAGCCGATTATCTCGATGTAGCGCGTGTGCTGGAACACGGTTACGGCATCGACGACGCGGCCTTGCTCGCGCCGCTCGCGCGCGTGCCGGCACTGCTGCAGGCGGCGCTCGCGGCTTGATGCGGCTTGATGCGGCCGACGGCAGGCGCCGCGTCGCGACGGGTTTTGCGGGCGGGACTGCCGCCCCGCCTGCCGGTGGCGGGCCTGCGCTCCGGTTCAGGCTGCCTCGTCTTCCGTCTGCGAATCGCGCTCGCGTTCGCGACTTTGCGTGCGCCACTGCGCCGGCGTCAGGCCGGTTTGCCGCTTGAAGACGCGCTGGAACGCCGCATCCGACTGATAGCCAACGCGTTCGCCGATCTCCGCCACCGCCATGCCGCCCTCGGCCAGCATGCGCCCCGCGATCGTCATGCGGATTTCCGTCAGCAGATCGCTGGCCGAGCAACCGATCGCCTCGTCGAAATGACGCGCGAACGTGGCGCGCGACATGTGGTAGAGCGCCGCCAGTTCGGGCAGCGACCACGAATGCCCGGGCGAATCGAACATGGCAGTCAGCGCGGGTTGCAGACGCGACCGCGCGGCCAGCGCCAGCAGCCCGCGCGGCGGCTTGCCCGACTCGCTTGCAAAGCGCATCGCCAATGCGAACAGCGCGCCCGACAGGTGATTGACGAGCGCCATGCTGCCCGGGCCGAGTTCGTTCGCCTCCTCGCGCATCAGCTCGACGAGCCGCGTCAGCCGGTTGCCGACCGGCGCATCGACCGCCTCGCCCGCGGTACGAATCAGCAAGCGGCCCGGCAGCTGATCGCGGATCAGCTGGCGCGGCATGGCGGGCAACAGGAAACGACCGCACAACACATCGACCGGCGCGCCGCCGCCCTCGTTCGACACCAGCTCGAAACCGGCGACGAACTGCTTCGTCGATTGAATCGACTGCATGCCGCTGCCGTCGTGCAGCACGTGCTCCGCGCCGGACGGCAACATCACGATGTCGCCTGGTCGCATCGACAGCGGCGGGCCCGCGCCGTCCTCAAACACCGCTTCGCCGCTCAGCAACACGTGATAGTGGATTTCGCGCGCGGCGCCCTCTGCGCTTTCGATGCGCCACGGCGCGCCGAAATGACAACGCGCATCGAGTTGCCCGCTGACTGGCATCAGATCCAGCAGGCGACTCAGCAGATCCATGGGGAAGGTCCGGTTGGGATGAAGGAGAGATGTCCCTCATTCATGAAATCAGACGAATGAGCATATATTATCGACATAATATCATCAATCACCTCAAACGGTGTGCGCCGTTGCGTCTCGCCCAAAAGCTGCTGCGCCAACGGCATCACCCGCGCATTCGCTCGTAGCGAATGCGCGGGTGATCGAAGTACAACGTGTCGGGATGGATCAGGCCGTGGCAAGGCCCGATTGCTGGGCGGCCTGCATGACCTTCTGCACGTAGGTCGGATCGCCGGTGCCGGCGGGCGTCGAATCGAGGTTGGCGAGATCCACGCCGTTCGGACCGGAGTTGTAGGCACGCAGGGCCGCGCCCATGTTGCCGCCGAACGGCGTCGACAGATCCTTCATGTAGGCCGCGCCTGCTCGAATATTGTCGGTCGGGTTCGAGATGTCGCCGCCGCCATACTTCTGGAATTCGTTCGGGCCGAGCTGCATCAGGCCGCCGCCCGGCGCGTTGGCCTCCCCCTTCGACTCCTGCCAGATCTGGCCGGCGATGATGCCGGGCGGCACGCCCGTCGCCTGCGAGGCCGATGCGATCTCGTTCTTGTACTGGCTCGCGACCTGCTGCGGTGTCATGTCGCCGCCCGATGCGGCGGGCGTCGGTTGCACGGCGGCGCTGGCGACCGGGTCCGTCGAGGAAACCGCGGGCGGCGAGCTTGCCGCGGCTGTCGACGTGGCGGGATCGGTTGCCGCCGGCATCGACGCGGTCGTTGCGGCGCCGCCGGCGCCGGAGACCGGGGCGCCTGAGCCTGCGGCAGGCGAGCCCGTACCAGGCGCTGCGGCAAGCGACTGCGGTGCCGCACCGCCACCGCCCGCGAACGACGGCGCGCCGCCTCCCCCGCCTCCGCCTCCCGCCGATGGGGAATTGTTGTCGCCGAGCTTCGAGAACATCTGCAAGGCGGCGATCAGTTCCTGAATGATCTGCTCGATCTTCGCCAAGGCCTGAAGCGCTTGCGGGTTCGCGGCGCCGGAACCCTGCAGCGAATCGAGACTGCCCGACCCGACGGAGTCTACGGACAACGACATGGACATCGCCCTTGATGGATGGCGCTGCAACACACCGTGCGATGCCGTCACTGTAGGAGCCGGCCCGATGCGGCAGCCGCTCGATGCGAAGCGTTCGCCGGGGATACGAAACGCGCCAGGATGTGGGATGGGGCGAGACGGAGCGGTAACGAAAAGCATGCCGCGTCTTCACAGACAGGTAGAGCGAGACAGTGGCGGGACGCTTGAGGAGTCTGCTATACTCTCAATCTTGCTGGAGAGATGGATGAGTGGTTTAAGTCGCACGCCTGGAAAGCGTGTATAGGTTAATGCCTATCGGGGGTTCGAATCCCCCTCTCTCCGCCACCGAGTTCTCCCATACCCTCCCAACGTATCCCGCCAATCCCTCTCAGAGCCGCATCAGCGCTAGTTCTGGGGGTGTCAATGTTCTTGTCGCGTCCCGTCGGCGGTGTCCCAAACGTAGTTGAAGGTTGAAGGCGGCGGTTCCCGTAGGAATCCGAGAGAATCGGGTTTCCAGGACCAACCTCCCGAACAGGAGAACCGCCGAAATGAAGCCTACCAAGAAACCGAA
>WNEB01000146.1 GCA_009914575.1 Burkholderia gladioli | reverse complement strand
GCGACTGCCAGCAACGAAATCGATGTTGACCGTCAGTTGCTTCGCGGTCGCGTCGAAATCGACGCCACTCACGAACCACGGATTGCTGATACCCAAAGCCGTCTCGAACAACTTGCTATGCATGACTTCCCTTCGTTTGCGTGCAAATCGGGCACTTTAGCACCCACTCGAAGCCCAAAAGAGCCGGAAAGCTCTGTCTGGTTTTGTGCGAGTGGCGACGGGCTGGCAGCGCCCCGTCACGACTGCGCGCGGCCGCTCGCGGGCTTGCTGGCGTCCGCCACCGGCGTGGCCGAATCGCTGTCGCCGCCGCCCGTCCATCGGCACCATGTGCACCTTCACCTGCTCGCCCGGACGCACGCGCTGCGTGCCGTTGACCACCCCCGGTCGCTCGCCTGCAGGCCGCCGACGATCACGCGCTGGTTGCCGTGCTGCGCGCCGATCTGCACTTCGCGATAGGTGACGTGATCCTGCTTGTCGAGCACGAACACGAACTTCTTGTCCTGATCGGTGTTGATCGCGGCGTCGTCCACCAGCAGGGCCGGATGCGGCGCGCTGCCGTCCACCTTGATGCGCGCGTAGAGCCCCGGCACCAGCGCGCCGTCGGCATTGTCGAAGCGCGCGCACGCGGATCGTGCCCGACGAGGTGTCGAGCCGGTTGTCGACCGAATCGATCACGCCGGTGCGCGAATAGCCGGTTTCGTTGGCCAGGCCCAGATCCACCGGCACGCGGCGGCCGTCGCGCTGGCTGCCGATATATAGCGCAGGTAGGTCTGCTCGTCGGCGTCGAACGAGGCGTAGATCGGCGAGACCGACACCACCGTGGTGAGCGGTGCGGCCGACGCGCCGGCCGACACGACGTTGCCGAGCGTGATCTCGGCGCGCGAGGCGCGGCCCGAGAACGGCGCGACGATGCGCGTGTAGCCGAGGTTGATCTTCGCGGCTTCGAGCGCGGCGGCGGCGGCCTTCACGTTGGCGGTCGATTCGCGCGCGGCGTTCTGCTTCTCGTCGTAATCGCGCTTGGCGATCGCGTTGTCGCCGATCAGGCGCTGGGCGCGCTGCCAATCCGTCTGCGCATAGCCGTCGCGCGCCTGCGCGGCGGCCAGTTGCGCGGCGGTGCGGTCGACCTCGGCCTGATACGGGCGCGGATCGATCACGAAACCTCTCTTGAATTTCGAGTGGGTGGATTTTTCCGGGTCAAAGGCGGGCGAAGCCCGGCGCAGCGAACCCTTGATGCGGAGAAATCTACGAGCACGCTTGAGGGCTCGGGCCAGGCAAAGCCTTGCGCCGCCTGGCCCCCGAGCCCGTCCGGAGGCGAGGACTTCCCCGCCTTGGGGCGGGGCTAGGGGTGGGAAGATACCGTTTTGCGACGTAGGTTTTCGTACCCCGGCGGCCCTTTTCACCCACTCAAATTTCAAGAGATCCATAAAGCACTACTGGCAATCCGGTCTTGTCCGGCCGGCGATACAGGCGCAGCACGATGTCCTGGGCGTGGCCCTCGATTTCGACATCGGACACCGCGAGCGACGTGCCAGCCCGCTCCGGCGCGACCGGAGCGGAATTCAGCAGATTGCGAAAACCGGATACATCCATGAGTCAGGCGCCAAAGCGCGTCCATTTGCAAGATGGAGCGCATTCTGGGTCCGGCAGACATCAGGATAAATGCCTATAATCCGGCAACACAATTTAGGGGCTTTGAACAATCGGCGGACAGACGTGCTCATAAGCGGCGTCGAACAGGCCGATCGGGGCCGAACAATCCCGGAGGTAAAGCGATGGACCGTCTTCAAGCGATGCAGGTCTTCACACGCTTCGTCGACACGAACAGCTTCACCAAGGCAGCCGAAACCTTGAGCCTGCCGCGCGCGTCCGTCACGACGATCATTCAGAACCTCGAAGCATTTCTCGGCGTGCGCCTGATGCACCGGACCACCCGGCGCCTGTCGCTGACGCCGGACGGCGCGGCGTACTACGAGCGCTGCATCCGCATCCTGGCCGAGGTCGAGGAAACCGAGGCGAGCTTCCAGATCAACAACCGCAAGCCGCACGGCAAGCTGCGCGTGGACATGCCCGGCTCGCTCGGGAGGCTGGTGGTGATCCCCTCGCTGAACGAATTTCGCGAGCGTTATCCCGATATCGACCTGCAGCTCGGGCTGTCGGACCGCCCCGTCGACCTGCTTCAGGAAGGCGTGGATTGCGTGATCCAGGTGGGCGCGCTGCAGGATTCCTCGCTGGTGGCGCGTCGCGTGGGGCTGTTCGAAGGCGTGACGGTGGCCTCGAAGGCCTATCTGGCGCGCTACGGCGAGCCGCGCTCGATCGACGACGATCTGGCCGATCACCGCGCCGTCAATTATTTTTGGCTCTCTTGAAATTTGAGTGGGTGAAAAGGGCCGCCGGGTACGAAAACCTACGTCGCAAAACGGTATCTTCCCCCCCCCTAGCCCCCGCCCCAAGGCGGGGAAGTCCTCGCCGCCGGACGGGCTCGGGGGCCAGGCGGCGCAAGGCTTTGCCTGGCCCCCGAGCCCTCAAGCGTGCTCGTAGATTTCTCCGCATCAAGGGTTCGCTGCGCCGGGCTTCGCCCGCCCTTGACCCGGAAAAATCCACCCACTCGAAATTCAAGAGAGGCGGTTTTCCTTGCACTGACTGAAACGATAAGGGAGCGCATCGTAGCGGGTCGCGCGGCCGCGTGTCTTGTCGAATCCTGCACGGGGCGCGAATGATCGGACGATGGCGGCAGGCTGCGCGGCTACGCCGCACGGTCGGATGCCCTTGTTCCGCGCAGGGGCTTTCCGGCTCGTCGGGGCGGTCCGGCAGGCCGCGGAAGCGAAGAATTTTCGTATCCGAACATGGCCGCGCGGGCGCGAAATCCGGACGAACCTGCCGCGAAGCGCAAACCGAACGCCGCGCCGGGCGGGCCGCTAAGCCGTTGTTCGGGTGGTGAAAATCCGCGCGGTATCGCGTATAATCTGCTTTTGCGCCCATAGGATTTGCCATGCGTCTTATCCAAAAAGCACTCACGTTCGATGACGTGCTCCTCGTCCCGGCGTTCTCCGACGTCCTGCCGCGCGACACCAGTCTCAAGACCCAGCTCACCCGCAACATCGCCCTGAACATGCCGCTCGTGTCCGCTGCCATGGATACGGTCACGGAAGGTCGCCTCGCCATCGCGATGGCGCAGCAGGGCGGCGTGGGTATCGTCCACAAGAACCTCACGCCCGCCGAACAGGCGCGCGAAGTCGCGAAGGTCAAGCGTTTCGAGTCCGGCGTGGTCCGCGACCCGATCACCGTGCCGCCGTCGATGAAGGTTCGCGACGTGATCGCCATGTCGCGCCAGCATGGCATTTCGGGCTTCCCGGTCGTCGAAGGCCAGCAACTGGTCGGCATCGTGACGAACCGCGACCTGCGTTTCGAATCGCGTCTCGACGAGCCGGTCAAGTCGATCATGACCACGCGCGAGCGTCTCGTCACCGTCAAGGAAGGCACGCCGCTCGCCGAAGCGAAGGCGTTGATGCACAGCCACCGCCTGGAGCGCGTGCTGGTTGTCAACGACGCGTTCGAACTGCGCGGCCTGATGACGGTGAAGGACATCACCAAGCAGACCGAACACCCGGAAGCCTGCAAGGACGAACACGGCAAGCTGCGCGTGGGCGCGGCGGTCGGCGTCGGCGCCGATAACGAAGAGCGCGTCGAGCTGCTGGTGCAGGCGGGCGTGGACGTGATCGTCGTCGATACGGCGCACGGCCACAGCAAGGGCGTGCTGGAGCGCGTGCGCTGGGTCAAGCAGAACTTCCCGCACGTCGAGGTGATCGGCGGCAATATCGCCACCGCGGTCGCCGCCAAGGCGCTGGTCGAGTACGGCGCCGATGCGGTCAAGGTCGGTATCGGCCCCGGTTCGATCTGCACGACGCGGATCGTCGCCGGCGTGGGCGTGCCGCAGATCAGCGCGATCGCCAACGTGTCCGAAGCGCTGCGCGGCACCGGCGTGCCCTGCATCGCCGACGGCGGCGTGCGCTTCTCGGGCGACGTGTCGAAGGCGCTGGCCGCCGGCGCGAACGCCGTGATGATGGGCAGCATGTTCGCCGGCACGGAAGAAGCGCCGGGCGACGTGTTCCTGTATCAGGGCCGCCAGTACAAGTCGTATCGCGGCATGGGTTCGGTCGGCGCGATGAAGGACGGCGCGGCGGATCGCTACTTCCAGGACAACTCCGCGAACATCGACAAGCTCGTGCCGGAAGGCATCGAAGGCCGCGTCGCCTACAAGGGCTCGGTCAACTCGATCCTGTTCCAGCTGGTCGGCGGCGTGCGCGCCAGCATGGGCTATTGCGGTTGTCGCACCATCGCCGAAATGCACGAGAAGGCCGAGTTCGTCCAGATCACGGCAGCCGGCATGCGCGAGTCGCATGTGCATGACGTGCAAATCACCAAGGAAGCCCCCAACTACCACGTGGACTGATCGCCCATGAAGCCATTGCTGCGCGTCGTACTCGTCATCGATGCCCTGCTGCTCGCAGGCGGTGTGCTGTTCGTGCTGACGCCCTGGAAGGGGCTGTACGACGCGCTGCAACTGGTTCAGGTCGATCCGCCGATGGCGGGGCAGGCGTTCGGCATTGCGCTGCTCGGCCTCGCGTGGCTGGCGTTTCCCGCGTCGGTCAACGGCGATCTGACGTCCGGCGTCGCCCGCGCGGTCGGCCATGTGGACTGGCTGATCGGCGTGGCGTTGTTGCATAAATCGAGCGAGATCCGTTGACGTTTACGCGCAACGGTCGCGGGGCCAGCCTCCTATCAAGTCAGATTCCAGAGTAACTGCCTAATTTTTGACAAGAAAATGCGCAAGGACATACACAAGAAAGGTGAGCCGAAGGCACGCTACCGTGTCAGG
>WNEB01000145.1 GCA_009914575.1 Burkholderia gladioli | reverse complement strand
CTGTCGTCGGCACGCTGGGTGTACTGGTGGGCCGACGGTATTCACACGGGCGTGCGCAGCGACGATTCGGACGGCCAGTGCCTTCTGGTGATCATCGGCGTGAAGCCGGACGGCACGAAAGAGCGCGCGGCTATCGGCGACGGCTATCGGGAATCGAAGGCGTCGTGGGCCGAGCTGCTGCTCGATCTGAAGAAGCGCGGCCTGCAGACTGGCCCGTTACTCGCTTGCGGCGACGGTGCAATGGGCTTCTGGGCTGCGATAGAGGAAGTGTTCCCGCAGACCAGGCATCAGCGCTGCTGGTTTCACAAGATGGGCAACGTGCTCAACGCGCTGCCGAAGTCGCAGCAAGGTCGTGCGAAGAAGGCGCTGCATGACATCTGGATGGCGGCCACGCGCGCCGACGCGTTGGTCGCCTTCAACGAATTCGTCGACGGCTACTCGGCAAAATACCCGAAGGTCGCCGAGAAGCTGATCGAAGATCGTGACGAGTTGCTGGCGTTCTACGACTTCCCGGCCGAACACTGGCAGCATCTGCGTACGACGAACCAGATCGAGTCGACGTTCGCGACGGTGCGTCATCGGACGAAGCGTACGCGCAACTGCGTGTCGCGCGCGACGTTTCTCGGGCTGGCGTTCAAGCTGATCGAATCGGCCGAAGAGTCGTGGCGCAAGATCCGCGCGCCCGAGAAGCTGACCGAGCTGCTGGCGGGCATGCCGTTCAAAGATGGAGTACCGGTGACCGACAGCGCACCGGCTCAGCAATCGCTCGCCGCCTGATCATGCCGACACCCTGTACACCAGATTTGACTTTAGCTCCCACCTCCTATTGCGATAGTTAATCGCTTATAGGGTGTCCGTGAAACGGGGGCAAGATCACTTAGATAGGTGTCCGTAAATCAGGGGCAAGATCAAATTCGGCGTCGAGCGATTTGACGTGCAGGCTCACGGCCGATCGCGACGAGCGTGCGGAAAGCGCGTATCGACATGGGCGGGAAGGGGCGCGAGGCGGGTTCGAGGGGCGCGGCCCGCAAGGCGGGGCCGCGCCGGCTTCGAGCGATGATGCCTGCGCGCGACGGCGGCGGCAACCTCGCGGCTGCCGCGGGCGGGGCCGAGCGTTACTTCTCGGCTTCGAGCGAGCGCATGGTGCGCAGCGCCGGGAACAGCAGCATCCACAGCAAGGCGATGCCGATCGTGCCGAGCCCGCCGATCAGCACGGCGGGGCGCGCGCCCCACCAGCCGGCCGTGATCCCCGATTCGAATTCGCCGAGCTGGTTCGAGGTGCCGATGAACAGCGCGTTGACGGCGCTGACGCGGCCGAGCATTTCGCCAGGCGTGCGAAGCTGCACGAGCGAGGAGCGCACCACCACGCTGATCACGTCGGCCGCGCCGAGCGTGGCGAGCGACAGCAGCGAGAGCGGCCGCCAGGTCGACATGCCGAACACCAGCGTGGCGATGCCGAACACGATCACGCCGGCGAACATCGCGATGCCGGGCCGCTTGCGCATCGGAAAGCGCGCGAACCACAGCGTGCCGGCCAGCGCGCCGATGGCGGGCGCCGAGCGCAGCAGGCCGAGGCCCCACGGGCCGGTTTGCAGATAGTCGTGCGCGTAGATCGGCAGCAGCGAGACGGCTCCGCCGAACAGCACCGCGAACAGGTCGAGCGAAAGCGCGCCGAGGATCGCCGGCTCGCGGCGAATGAACGCGATGCCCGAGAACACCGATTCGAGCGTGACGGGTGCGCGCGCAACCGGTTTGCTGGTCAGTTGCAGCGAGCCCATCAGGCACGCCGCGGAGCCGAAGAACGCCACGCCGAGCACGTACACCACGCTCGGCCCGAGGCCGTACAGCACGCCGCCCGCGGCCGGGCCGATGATCATCGCCGTCTGCGTGGCCGAGGTGGACAGCGCCGTGGCGCGCGGCAGTTCCGAGCGCGGCACGACGGCTGGCAGCAGCGAGGCCACGGTGGGGTTCTCGAAGGCGCGCGCCGCGCCGAGGCACGCCGCGAGCGCATAGATGGCCGGCGCGTTGAGCCAGCCGCCTAGCGTGCCGGCCAGGAACACGGCCGAGGCCACCGCCAGCAGGCTCTGGCAGACGGCGACGATGCGCCGCCGGTCGTAGCGGTCCGCCACGTGCCCCACCACCAGCGTCAGCACGAACATCGGCAGGAACTGCGCGAGGCCGACGAGGCCGAGCGCGTACGCACTTTTGGTCAGCGCGTAGATGTGCCAGCCGATCGCGACCGACAGCATCTGAAACGAGATCGAGGACAGCACGCGCGCGCTCCAGAAGCGCTGGAACGTGGTGAGGCCAAGCAGGTTGGACGGCGGTCCGGGCAAATCGGAAGGCGCGGGCATGAGCGGTAGACGGTGGACGTGAGACGCGCCGCGGTCGGCAAGGCCGTGCGTCGGAAAGTCGCAAGTGTAGATGAGTTCGCGCGCGCTTGCGGAATGTCGCGTGCGGGCCGGCGGGATCGCGTCGGCCGCGATGCGGCGGCAGAAATGACAATAGACGGCGAAGCGGAACCGCGTTCGAGAGAAGCGCGGCGCTTGCCGTCCATGCCGGATGCGTTGGTAGGCTCGATTGGATTCGAACCAACGACCCCCACCATGTCAAGGTGGTGCTCTAACCAACTGAGCTACGAGCCTGCGAGGCGCGAATTATAGAGAGGCTCGCCCGATGTTGCAAGCGCCGCCGCGCGTTTCGTGACGATTTCATGTGCGCACCGATGCGCGTCATCGATGCCTTGCCGTCGAGCTTGCCGCCGAGTCGTTCGATGGCGCGGCATCGAGCGCCGTGACAAGCCGCTCCTCCAGAAACGCGAGCAAGGCGCGAATCGCCGTCGATCCCTGGCGGTGCTGCGGATACACGGCGCTCAGGCGCAGCGGCGGCGTGGCGTGCGCGGCGAGGATCGGCACCAGCGCGCCGCTCGCGATCGCCGGGCCGACGATGAATTGCGGCAGCAGCGCGACGCCGAGCCCGGCCATTGCGGCGTCGCGCACCACGTCGCCGTTGTTCGCGATCAGCGGCCCCTGCACGTCGTAGGCGCGGCGCCCGTGCTCGGTTTCGAACTCCCAGCCGTCGCGGCTTTCCTGCCCGTAGAGCAGGCAGGCGTGCCGATGCAGATCGGCGGGCTCGGCCGGCTCGCCGTGCTGGTCGCGATAGCGCGGGCTGCAGCACGCGATCATGCGCAGCGTGCCGAGTGTGCGCGCCACCAGCGTCGAATCGGCCAGCGCGCCGATCCGCAGCGCGAGGTCGAACCCTTCGCCGATCAGATCGACGCGGCGGTCGCTCA
This sequence comes from Burkholderia gladioli, assembly GCA_009914575.1. Classification (GTDB taxonomy): domain Bacteria; phylum Pseudomonadota; class Gammaproteobacteria; order Burkholderiales; family Burkholderiaceae; genus Burkholderia; species Burkholderia gladioli_B. The sequence continues at coordinate 1,599 of WNEB01000145.1, read as the reverse complement.
ATTCCACATCGAGCCGCACGGCCGGATGCGCGGCCAGAAACTCGGCAAGCAGCGGCGACAGGTGGCTCATGCCGAACGACATCGGCGCGCTGATCTTCAGCGAACCGTGCAACTCGGTGCGGCGCGTCGACATCGCTTCCTCGGCCTGCGCGACCTCGGCCAGGATCCGCTGCGCATGGCGATAGAACGCCTGCCCCGATTCGGTCACGGCCAGCTTGCGCGTGTTGCGGTTCAGCAGGCGCACGTGCAGCGCGGCCTCCAGCGCCGCCATACGCCGGCTGACGAACTGCTTGGACAGAGAGAGCTTGTCGGCGGCGACCGTGAAGCTGCCGGCCTCCACGGTCGAGATGAAGATGCGCAGATCGTCGAGTTGCATGGGCCGATTATTGTCAACTAAAACGGGACGATGATTATCTCGCATGCGATTTATCTATCACTCCAGTTGACTTAAGATTCATCCCATCAGATCGACGCCGCCCCACAGGGGCGCAGCGCGCTCCACCGGAGAATCAACATGATCGAAGTCCGTAACGCCAATGCCCGCGGCCGTGCCGAACATGGCTGGCTCAGCTCCCGCCACACCTTTTCGTTCGCCAACTACTACGATCCGCAACAGGTCGGCTTCTCGGATCTGCTGGTGATCGACGACGATCGCGTCGCCCCGGCCCGCGGTTTCGGCACGCACCCGCACCGCGACATGGAAATCCTGTCGTACGTGCTCGAAGGCGCGCTCGAACACAAGGATTCGATGGGCACCGGCTCGGTGATCGTGCCCGGCGACGTGCAACTGATGAGCGCCGGCACCGGCGTGGCGCACAGCGAGTTCAACCACTCGAAGGACGAGCAGGTGCACTTCCTGCAGATCTGGGTGGGGCCGTCGGAAAAGGGCGCGCAGCCGCGCTATCAGCAGGCCAACGTGCCCGCTGCCGACAAGCGCGGTCAGCTGCGCCTGGTGGTGTCGCCCGACGGCGAGAACGGTGCGCTGGCGATCCGCCAGGACACGCGGATCTACGCCGGCCTGTTCGACGGCGACGAAGCCGCGAGCCTGAACGTGCCCGCCGGTCGCTTCGTGTACGTGCATGTGGCGCGCGGCAGCGTGGCGGTCAACGGCGTCGCGCTCGGCGAAGGCGACGGCGCGCGGATCCGCGGCGAGGAGGTGCTGAACTTCAGCAACGGCCAGGATGCCGAGGTGCTGGTGTTCGACCTGCGTCCGGTCGACGTGACGGCCGACTGGGCCTGAGCGGGCTGCAAGGCGGCCGCGTGTTCCTCGCGAAGGGGCGCGCGACCGTTTCGGACATGGCGGCGCGCAGCGCTATTGCTTTGCAAGACTAACTATTCGATGATGGCTCGCGAGCGCGGCAAACACGAAGCCGGCGCGGCCTTCATCGATCCCGGAACATCCGGTTTGAAAAAGGATTCGACCATGCGTTATCTGCCTCTCTTGAATTTCGAGTGGGTGGATTTTCCCGGGACAAGGGCGGGCGAAGCCCGGCGCAGCGAACCCTTGATGCGGAGAAATCTACGAGCACGCTTGAGGGCTCGGGCCAGGCAAAGCCTTGCGCCGCCTGGCCCCCGAGCCCGTCCGGCGGCGAGGACTTC
>WNEB01000144.1 GCA_009914575.1 Burkholderia gladioli | reverse complement strand
CAGGCGGCGCAAGGCTTTGCCTGGCCCGAGCCCTCAAGCGTGCTCGTAGATTTCTCCGCATCAAGGGTTCGCTGCGCCGGGCTTCGCCCGCCCTTGACCCGGAAAAATCCACCCACTCGAAATTCAAGAGAGGCAGTTCAACAATGCAGTGGATGCGACGCACGAGTCATAGGCTATACTGAAACGGGCCATGCTATCGACGCGTACGGCGTTTATCGTTGACGTCAGTCAAGGCTCACGTTCACGCCGGATGCCGGGATGTCGCAGACTGCCGCCCGCTCAATCTGCCGGTCGCCGATCGGCCAGCGCCGCGCGGCAATCGCCCATCACGAGCGCGACGAGGCGCGACTGCGTATCCAGATCCTCGGAATCGATGATTTCCTCGACTGCGTCGCGTGCCCACGCCGTTTCGACGAAATCGGCGTGGCGCTTGGCGATGTCGAGCGCCGTGGCGGCGAGCTTCGCGATGCAGAGCCAGTCGGCGTCCCGCTGATGGCGGTCGAGCCACTTGTGCGCCGCCTGCACCTGAAAGCTCGCGGATGGCCAGGATTCGTTCAGATAGAACGCGCCGAGATTGCCGATCGTGAGCCAGCACAGCAGCTCGACACGATCATGCTGGGTGAGGTTGGGGTGCAGGTCGCTCATGGCCATGCTCGAGATGGGGTTGAGACTCGCTTTCCGTCACCGGTGTAACGCGGGGCCGACGAATCAACAATACCACGCCATGAACGACTTCACGCAAGACGGGAATCGCCGACCCGCGTGAACCCTGATCAATACCGGTAGTAGTCGCGATGGTGGTGGTAGCCGCCGTCCGGCACGACGATGCAGCCGCTCAGCGTGCTGCCGAGCAGGACGGCGAGCGAGGCGAGAAGTGCGAGGCGTTTGAGTTTCATGGTGGATCTCCTTCGGTGTTCGTTCATCGATGGAGCCGACTGTAGCGGCGCAGGGCATGACAAGCCGTATGCGTTTGTAAGGAAACGTGCGGCCTGTAATGCGTGCGCCCCGTTCGGGCGGGCAGCGCCGTGCGAGCGGTTACGGATGAAATGGTTCCGGATCGCGGAAGCGCGAAAGATCGCAGCGAACGGCTGGTTCGGCCGGGTCCGGGCAGGGTTTGTCCGTGTCGGAACGGCACGACAGTGCACGCCCGGCATCCTTGGCCGCGCTGATCCTGCGCAAGCCGGCGGCGCATGGCGAACGCGGCCCCGCGGCTATAATGCGCGCCATGACAGCCCATCCTCAGACCTTCGACGTCGCCGTGGTCGGCGGCGGCCTTGTCGGCAAGACCGCCGCGCTCGCGATGACGCAGGCGGGCCTCAAGACGGCGCTGCTCGCGCATCCCGCCGCGCCGCGCGCAGCAGATACGCCGTTCGACGCGCGCGTCTACGCGCTGTCGTCGAGTTCGCAGGCGCTGCTCGAACGGCTGCGCGTCTGGCAGGCGCTCGATCCGGCCCGGCTCGCCCCCGTTCACGACATGCGCGTGTACGGCGACGCGCAGGCCGAACTGCATTTCTCCGCGTTCCAGGCCGCCGTGCCACAACTGGCATGGATCGGCGAATCGTCGCTGGTCGAGCGCGCGCTCGACGCCGCGCTGCGCTTCCAGCCGAACCTGAGCTGGATCGACACGCGCGCCCAGGGCCTCGACGTGAAGCCCGACGCCGCGGTGCTGTCGCTGGCCGACGGCAGCGTGATCTCGGTCGATCTGGTGGTGGGTGCGGACGGCGCGCATTCGTGGGTGCGCTCGCAGATGGGCGCCAGCGTGCAGCGCCGCGACTATCGCCAGACCGGCGTGGTCGCCAACTTCAAGGCGTCCGAGCCGCACCGCGAAACGGCGTGCCAGTGGTTCCGCGACGGCGAAATCGTCGCGTTGCTGCCGCTGCCCGACGGCCATGTCTCACTGGTCTGGTCGGCGCACACGGCGCATGCGGACGAACTGCTCGCGCTCGATCCGGCGCAACTGGCCGCCGAGGTCGAGCGCGTCACGCACCGCCAGCTCGGCACGCTCGATTGCGTCACGCCGGCTCAAGGCTTCCCGCTCGCACTGCAAACCGTGGACAAGCTGATCGCGCCGCGCGTCGCGCTGGTCGGCGACGCCGCGCACCTGATTCACCCGCTCGCCGGCCAGGGCATGAACCTCGGCCTGCGCGACGTGGCTGCGCTGGCCGATGCGATCGGTGCGCGCGAGGCGTTCCGCGATCTCGGCGACACCGTGCTGCTGCGCCGCTACGAGCGCTCGCGCCGCGAGGATATCCGCGCGCTGATGGTCGCCACCGACGGCCTGCAGCGGCTGTTCGCGCTGCCCGGCTCGCTGGCGCGCGTGGTACGCAACACCGGCATGGCGCTGGCTGGTCGCCTCGGCGCTCGGCTGAGCACCGGCGCCGGCCCGCATGGCGCCCGATTCGGGGCCGCACCGCACGCCGCCTTCGCCGCGAAAGCGTCCGGCGAAGGCGACCGGACACGCTCCGGCCGTCGTCGTACACTAACGGTCATGCTTTGACCGCTCCCCAAGGATCACTGAATGAAAACCACCGTCCGTATCGCCGCGCTGCTGCTGGCGACCGCCGCCACGCTCGGATGCACCGCGCAGGCCGATCAGACCACCGACAAGCTGAAGGCCACGCTGCAGTCGCGCCTGGGCGACGCCACCATCAAGGGCGTCGCGAAGTCGCCGATCCCGGGCCTGTACGAGGTGAACCTCGGCGCGCAGATCATCTACAGCGATGCCGCCGGCGATTACGTGCTGCTCGGCGAGATGGTCGACACCAAGACGCGCCGCAACCTCACCGAAGCGCGCATGTCGGAAATCAACAAGGTCGATTTCGCGAGCCTGCCGCTCAACAACGCGGTCAAGTACGTGAAGGGCAACGGCGCGCGCAAGATCGCCGTGTTCTCGGATCCGAACTGCCCGTATTGCAAGCGTTTCGAATCGACGCTGCGCTCGATGAACAACATCACCGTCTACACGTTCCTGTACCCGGTTCTCACGCCCGATTCGACGGTCAAGTCGAAGGCGATCTGGTGCGCGTCGGATCGCGCCAAGGCCTGGGAAAGCTGGATGGTCGATCACGTGGCGCCGACCGGCGCCGGCAACTGCGACACCTCGGCGCTCGACAAGAACCTGGCGCTGGGCCGCGGCCTGAACGTGACGGGCACGCCGACCATCATCCTCGCGGACGGCACGCGCCTGCCGGGCGCCGTGTCTGCCGACGACCTCAACAGCGCGCTCGCCAACGTCAAGTAATGCGCGTGCGCACGGCCTGACCGCCATCCGCGACGAGGCGCCGGCACCTGTCTGGCGCCTTTTTCATATGTCGAACCGTTTGCCGATTTTTTGCCGACCCTGCCGATGAAGCCGATTCGCTATTCGATCGTCCCGAAAGACCCCGCCGCCCACCTGTTCGAAGTCACGCTGACCGTCGCCGAGCCCGATCCGGTCGGCCAGCGCTTCATGTTGCCGGTATGGATTCCGGGCAGCTACATGGTGCGCGAATTCGCGCGCAACATCGTCACGCTGCGCGCGTTCAACGAAGCCGACCGCAAGGTCCGCATCGCCAAGACCGACAAGCACAGCTGGCAGGCCGCGCCCGTCGCGGGGCCGTTGACGCTGCGCTACGACGTGTACGCGTGGGACCTGTCGGTGCGCGCCGCGCATCTCGACGACACTGGCGGCTTCTTCAACGGCACCAGCGTGTTCCTCGCCGTGCAGGGGCAGGAGGCCTCGCCGTGCGTGGTCGAGATCGCCAAGCCGACCGGCGACGCGGCCCGCCGCTGGCGCGCGGCCCGCCGCTGGCGCGCGGCTACGGCGCTGCGCGAGGCGCGCGGCACGCGCCGTCACGGCTTCGGCGAGTATCTGGCCGACGATTACGACGAACTGATCGACCACCCGGTCACGCTCGGCGAGTTCGCGCTGGCCACCTTCGAGGCGCATGGCGTGCCGCACGACGTGGTGATCGCGGGCCGCGTCGCGCGGCTCGACATGGAGCGGCTTTGCGCCGACCTGAAGCGGATCTGCGAGGCGCAGATCGCGCTGTTCGAGCCGCGCACGAAGCAGGCGCCGGTCGAGCTACGTGCTCATGACGCAGGCCGTCAGCGACGGCTATGGCGGCCTCGAGCACCGCGCGTCCACCGCGCTGATCTGCAACCGCACCGATCTGCCGGTGAAGGGGCGGCCCGAGAAGACCGACGGCTATCGCACCTATCTGGGCCTGTGCAGCCACGAGTACTTCCACACCTGGAACGTCAAGCGGATCAAGCCGGCCGCGTTCGTGCCGTACGACCTGACGCAGGAGAACTACACGTCGCTGCTGTGGCTGTTCGAGGGCTTCACGTCCTATTACGACGACCTGATGCTGGTGCGCAGCGGCCTGATGAGCCGCGACGAGTATTTCACGGCGCTCGGCCCCACGGTGGGCGGCGTGCTGCGCGGCGCGGGGCGCCTCAAGCAGAGCGTGGCGGAAAGCTCGTTCGACGCGTGGGTCAAGCCGGCAGGACGAGAACGCCTCGAACGCGATCGTCAGCTATTACACGAAGGGGTCGCTCGTGGGGCGGTGTCCCAAACGTAGTTGAAGGTTGAAGGCGGCGGTTCCCGTAGGAATCCGAGAGAATCGGGTTTCCAGGACCAACCTCCCGAACAGGAGAACCGCCGAAATGAAGCCTACCAAGAAACCGAACCGTCGTGCTGATGCTGAGTGTCGTGTTGTTGGTAAACAAGAGCACGAAGCGCTGCGCGCGGGCCTTGCCGAGCAAGCCCAGTTGCTGCTGCCGATGCTCGAGCTGATCCGGAGCACGCGGATCAGCGTTGATGAGCTGATGTACGACGCTGGCCGGGCGCTCGTCGAGCAGTTGCTGATGGTGTCGGCCGGAGAAGTCGCCGGCGAAAAACATGCCGGACGCGCCGGTGGCGACGTGCGC
>WNEB01000143.1 GCA_009914575.1 Burkholderia gladioli | reverse complement strand
GTATGGCATCGGGTATTCTGGCAAGGACGGCTTCATCTATCCATATTGTTACGTTCCCCCGGTTGATCAGGCCTTCATTATAGGCCGCCCAATTCCTGACACGGTAGCGTGCCTTCGGCTCACCTTTCTTGTGTATGTTCTTGCGCATTTTCTTGTCAAAAATTAGGCAGTTACTCTGGAATCTGACTTGATAGGAGGCTGGCCCCGCGACCGTTGCGCGTAAACGTCAACGGATCTCGCTCGATTTATGCAACAACGCCTGACACGCGCGCGATCATCCGCACCGAGCAGCGCATCGCCGGGCACGGCCTGCAGATCGCGGCCGGCCATACGATCGCGCTGAATTTCCTGCCGGCCTGGCTCAAGGCGCTGTCGGCCCGCTTCGGCGAGGTGCGCGCGCGCGTGGAGCCGGCCAACGTGCACGATTCGATCCTCTCGCTCGTCAACGGCAATTGCGAGCTGATGTTCGCCTATCACCACCCGGAGCTGCCGCTCCATCTCGATCCGGCGCGCTACGAGCACCTGACGGCGGGCCTCGACACGCTGCTGCCGGTCAGCCGGTCAGCCGGTCGACGCCGCGCGCGGCGCCGATGTTCCGGATGCCGGGCACCACCAAGGCCGCGCTGCCGCTCATTGCGTACACCGAAACGAGTTACTGCGGGCGCTGCCAGGCGCTGTTGCTGTCGCGCCCGCCGTCCACGCCGCTGCTGCGGCTGCACTACGAATCGGACATGGCCGAGGTGCTCAAGAAGCTCGTGATCGAGGGCGAGGGGCTGGCCTGGCTGCCGAAAAGCGCCGTCGCGCGCGAGCTGGCCGCCGGCGAACTGGTGCCGGCCGGCCCGTCGGCCTGGCACATGGAGGTGGAACTGCGCGTGTACCGCGACGCCAGCAACCGCAACGCGTTCCTCGACACGCTCTGGCAGCACCTGCGCGCCTCCGCCTGAGGCCGCCCGGCCGCGCCCGCGGCCCCTATGCGGAATCCGCATACGCGCATGACGGACCAGCATCGCGGTTTTTTGACCGTCCCTACCATCCGTTCTGACGGCCGGATTGCCCGGTCGCGCCCTCGGTTCCGATCCGCTGCCTGCGCGTCGCGATACCGGTCAGCTCAATCGCTTCGCGCCGTGCGGCCTGTCCGCCGCCCGGCGCATCAGGGACGGACATGAAATCACGCCTCACTTTCTGGATCGCCGCCGGCATCGTGCTCGGCATCGCGGTCGGCTACCTGTGCCACACCCATGCGGCCTACGCCGAGCAGGCCAAGGCCATCGCCGGGTACTTCTCGATCGTCACCGACATCTTCCTGCGGCTGATCAAGATGATCATCGCGCCGCTGGTGTTCGCCACGCTCGTGTCCGGGCTGGCCGGCATGGAAGGCGGCCAGGACGTCGGTCGCATCGGGCTGCGCACCGTGCTGTGGTTCCTGTGCGCGTCGCTGATCTCGCTGCTGATCGGCCTGACGTTCGCCAACCTGCTGCAACCGGGCGCCGGGCTGCACCTGAGCCCCGGCACCGAGGAAACCGTCGCGGGGCTGAACACGGCCGGGCTCAATGTCAGGGACGTGGTCACCCATGCGTTCCCGACCAGCCTGCTCGAAGCGATGGCGCGCAACGACATCCTGCAGATCCTGCAGATCCTGGTGTTCTCGCTGTTCTTCGGGCTCGGGCTCGGCGCGCTCAAGCACGACCCGCGCGTGGCCGTGGTGGTGAGCGCGATCGACGGCATGGTGCCCGTGATGCTGCGCCTGACCGGCTACGTGATGCGCGCCGCGCCGTTCGGCGTGTTCGGCGCCATCGCCTCGACCGTGACGCTGCGCGGGCTCGACGTGATAGGCACCTACGGCAAGCTGATCGGTTCGTTCTACGCAGCGTTGGCGGTGTTGTGGGTGCTGCTGCTCGCGGTGGGCTGGCTGTTCCTCGACCGCGATGTCGGTCGCCTGATGAAGGCGGTGCGCGAGCCGGCCATGCTGGCGTTCTCGACCGCCAGCAGCGAAGCCGCGTATCCGCGCCTGACCGAGCAGCTCGAACGTTTCGGCGTCCCGAAGAAGGTGGCGGGCTTCACGCTGCCGCTCGGCTACGCCTTCAACCTCGACGGCTCGATGATTTACCAGGCGTTCGCCGCGATCTTCATCGCGCAGGCATTCGGCGTGGACATGCCGCTGTCGCAGCAGTTGACGATGTTGCTGGTGCTGGTGCTGATTCTGAGCAGCAAGGGCATGGCCAGCGTGCCGCGCGGCTCGGTGGTGGTGGCCGCCGTGGCGCCACTGTTCCATCTGCCCGCGGCCGGCGTGGCGCTCGTGCTCGCCATCGACCAGATTCTCGACATGGGCCGCACCATGACCAACGTGATCGGCAACAGCGTGGTGACCGCCGTGATCGCGAAGTGGGAAGCGCGCCGGCCAGTCGGGCCCTCGCCGCGCAGGCGGCGCGGCGCTACGGTGTGGTGGACGGGCTCGGCCCGCTGGCCGGCGCCGACGTGTTCTACAAGCTGATGCGCGCGACCGGCGCGACGCCGATCGACGCGATCTTCGAGCAGCACCTGTTTAGCGGCATCGAATCGGATCGCGAGGCCACCACCGAGCGCAAGCTCTACGTGTTCGACATGATTCGCGATTTCGAGCGGCGCGGCGTGACCACCGTGGTGCTGCCGTGGTTCCTGAGCCACACATTTATCGACGAACTGCGCGCCAACACCTCGCTCGCGATCGTCGACATCGTCGAGGCGCTGCGCGAGCACGTGCGGCGCAACTGGCCGCAGGCGCGCCGGATCGGCGTGCTCGCCTCGGCGGCCACGCGCGAACGGTGCCTGTTCGAGCGGTATTTCGCAGCGGACGATGGCTTCACGCTTGTGCTACCCCGAAGCGGGCGACGACGATGGCTCGGGCGATGCCGTGACCGAGGCCGTATACGGCGAGGACGGCATTCGTTCGGGCGCCGTGGCCGGGCGGCCGGTGGCGCTGTTGCGGCGCGCGTGCGCGTCGCTGGTCGCGCAGGGCGCGGACGTGATCGTGCCGGGGCTGACCGAGATCGCGCTGGTGGCCGACGCGCTCGGGCCGCTGCCCGTGCCGCTGGTCGACGCGAACGCCGTGTACGCGCGCCACGTGCTCGATGCGGGCGGGCTCGCGCCGCGGCGGCCCGAACCGTTTCGGATCGGCGTGGTGGGCGGCGTCGGGCCGACCGCCACCGTCGATTTCCTGGCCAAGATGGTCGGCAACACGCCGGCCGCGCGCGACCAGGATCATCTGAAGGTGATCGTCGAGCAGAACCCGCAGATCCCCGATCGCACCGCGCACCTGATCGGCGACGGGCCGGACCCGACCGTGTCGCTGTACGCCACCTGCAAGCGGCTCGAACAGGGCGGCGCGAACCTCGTGGCGATTCCGTGCAACACCGCGCATGCGTTCGTCGAGCGGATCCAGCCGCGCCTGTCGATTCCGATCGTCAACATGCTGAGCGTGACGGCGCCGTTCCTGCGCGAGCGGTTTCCGTCGCTGCGCGAGGCGGGCGTTCTGGCGACGTCGGGCACGCTGGCGAGCGGCGTGTATGGCGACGCGCTCGCCGCCGCAGGGGCTGTCGCAGATCGCGCCGCCGCCGGCGTTGCAGGCGCGCGTGATGGCGGCCATCTACGGCGAGCGGGGTGTGAAGGCCGGGTTTACCGACGGTGCCTGCCGCGACGACATCGAGGCGGCGCTCGACGGCCTGGTGCGAATGGGCGCGCGGGTGGTGCTGCTCGGGTGCACGGAACTGCCGTTGCTGTTGCCGGCGGGCGAGCGGTCGGGCGCGGGCGTGACACTGGTCGATCCCACCGACGTGCTGGCCAGCGCCTGCATCGCAGCCGCGGGGCGCGCGCCGGTTACGCAGGATGACGAAGCAGATCGGCGATGACGGCATCGGCCAGGCGCTCGCATGCGCCGGGCGCGGCGGCGAGAAACAGCGCGGGCTCGATCAGTTCGAGCTCGATGAGATGAGGCTGGCCGTCGATCGACACGAGGTCGACGCGCCCCAGCAACGGCAAGCCGGGCGCCTGGCGCAACGCGAGGCGGGCGACCGCCTGTTCCCGCGCGGTGGCCGCATGGGCTTCGAGCGAGCCGCCGTGATGGTCCTGCGCCCGATAGTCGCCCTGGCGCGCCCGTTTGCGCACCGCGTGGGAGTAGGCGCCGCCGAAATAGAGCAGCGACACTTCGCCTTCGTCCAGCACCGATGCGATGAACGGCTGGACAAACAAGCACGTTGCCGCGCGCCGCCAGCCGCTGCAGATGTCCGTGCGCCGCCGGGCTCGAGGCGCGTGCCCGCAGCGCGCCGATGGCGCCGATCGACACGGCCGGCTTGATGACCACTTCGTCGTCGCCGAACGGCGCGAGGGGCCGTTCGGGCTGTGCCTGACCAGCGGGGACGTAGACGGTCGGAATCACGGGCACCCCGGTCGCTTCCAGGTCGAGCAGATATTTCTTGTCGACGTTCCAGAGGATGATGTCCTCGGCATTGCGAAGCCGCGTTTGCCGGCGCGCGACCGCCGCCCAGCTGAGGAATTCCGCCTGGCGGCCGAAGTAATCCCACGGGCTCTTGATCAACACCAGATCGAAGGCGTGCCACGCCGCATCGGCGTCGTCCCACGCGACGACCGTCGGCGTGCATCCGCGGCGGCGCAGCGCCGCCGTCAACTCGCCCAGCTCCACGTCGGGTTTCGGCAACGGCGGTGTCCCAAACGTAGTTGAAGGTTGAAGGCGGCGGTTCCCGTAGGAATCCGAGAGAATCGGGTTTCCAGGACCAACCTCCCGAATAGGAGAACCGCCGAAATGAAGCCTACCAAGAAACCGAACCGTCGTGCTGATGCTGAGTGTCGTGTTGTTGGTAAACAAGAGCACGAAGCGCTGCGCGCGGGCCTTGCCGAGCAAGCCCAGTTGCTGCTGCCGATGCTCGAG
>WNEB01000142.1 GCA_009914575.1 Burkholderia gladioli | reverse complement strand
CCAGCGAATGCCGCCCGAAGCGGCTGCTGCGCAGTGCCAGCCAGCCCGCCACCGCCGCGACGACCGCGACGATGCCGGGGATCGGCAGACCGAACAGATCGCCTTGTCCGAAGTTGCCGAAGTTCGAATCCGACGCGATCGACACTGCATCGTTCTTGCCGAGCAGCAGCGCGACGCCGTGTGCACCGAGGCTGGTCGCGAGCGTCACGATGAACGGCAGGATTTTCAGCCGCGTGATGATGAGCCCGTTCAGCACGCCGACCGCGAGGCCCGCCGCGCAGCCGGCGACCACCGCGACCCAGCCGCCGTAGTTGCTTGCGAGCGCCGCAACGACGCTGGCGAGCGCCGCCACCGTGCCGACCGACAGGTCGATCCCGCCGGTCAGGATCACGAACGCCATGCCGATCGAGATCAGCGCGAACATCGAGTTGTAATGCCAGAACGACGTGATGTTGTACGCCGAGCCGAAATGGTCGTAGCGCACGAGGCCGAATACGACGAGGGCGGCCAGCGCGAGCAGGATAGGGAGATTCTTTTTCATCGCATCGAGTCCAGGAAGGTCCTTGAGGCGTTAGCGCGAGCGCCGCTGCACGTACACCGCCGCGACGATGATGCCGGCCTTCACCACCAGCGCCGCCGCGTCGGGAATGCCGTGCGCGAGCAGCGTATAGCGCAGCAACTGGATGATCAGCGCGCCGATCAGCGTGCCGCCGATGTACGCCTTGCCGCCCGTCAACGCGGTGCCGCCGACGGCCACCGCCGCGATCGCGCCGACCGACGGCGCCACCCACGCGCTGGCCAGCCGCTGAGCGGCGCTTCGTAGCACCGCCTTCCTGTCGTCCATCGCGCACGCGGCGAGACCCACCGGGCCTCGCCGTTTTGCCATCTGCGTCACCGTTTCCGCTTCGCGTCCACCTTGCGCCGACCTCGCCCCGTCGCGTCCGTCGACGGCACTTCGCCTGATCGCCGACGCTGCCGGGCGCCTTACGCGCGATAGCCGCATCGATCCCTACCTTTTTCACCGCGCGCCTCCCGCGCCGCTTCCCCTCGATTTCCGTCCGTCGGGTGGCGCCACTTTGCCGTCGTCATCTGCACGCTATCCCGGGCATCGCGCCCGAACCGTCGCGAGCACCCCCAAACCTCGCGCAACTCCATGCCCAGCAAGGCTCCGTGCGTTTGTAACCGATGCTGCGCGAGGCCCGGAATCGCGCTAATCTCTGGCCCGTTTTGGTTTTGCACGCAGGCGCGTCGGTAGCCGGCGCGAGGCGCACGTCGCCCGCCGGCCGCCGCCTCGATGGACCGGCGCGGGGCCGCTGCCGCGGTTCCACCCGAATCTCGTCCGAATCCCGCCGCGCCGCGTCCCGTTCCGGAGCCGTTTTGACCACACAACCCGACGACTGGGTTGCGCGCAGCCTGCGCGCAGTCTGGCACCCCTGTACGCAGATGAAGCACCACGAGCGCATGCCGCTCGTCCCAGTCGCGCGCGGCGCCGGCCCCTGGCTGTACGACCGCGCCGGCGCACGCTACCTCGACGCCATCAGCTCGTGGTGGGTAAACCTGTTCGGCCACGCGAACCCGCGCATCAACGCGGCGCTGAAGGCGCAGCTCGACACGCTCGAGCACGCGATGCTGGCCGGCTGCACGCACGAACCCGCGATCGAACTGGCCGAGCGCCTCGCCGCGCTCACGCAGCACACGCTCGGCATGCGTTCTTCGCTTCCGACGGCGCCTCGGCCGTCGAGATCGCGCTGAAGATGAGCTTGCACGCCTGGCGCAACGCGGGCCGCGGCGAGAAGCGCGAATTCGTCTGCGTGGCGAACGGCTATCACGGCGAGACGATCGGCGCGCTCGGCGTGACCGACTTGGCGCTGTTCAAGGACGCCTACGATCCGCTGATCCGCCATGCGCACGTGGTGGCCGCGCGCGCGCTGGCCGACGTCGAGACACTGTTCGCCGAACGCGCCGGCTCGATCGCCGCGCTGATCGTCGAGCCGCTCGTGCAGTGCGAGGCCGGCATGGCGATGCACGATCTGTCGTACGTGCGCGGTCTGCGCGCGCTGTGCGACCGCTACGACGTGCACCTGATCGCCGACGAGATCGCCGTGGGCTGCGGCCGCACCGGCACCTTCTTCGCCTGCGAGCAGGCCGGCGTGTGGGCCCGATTTCCTGGGCCTGTCGAAGGGCATCAGCGGCGGCTACCTGCCGCTATCGCTGGTGCTGTCGCGCGACGCGATCTACGAGGCGTTCTACGACGACGACACCGCGCGCGGCTTCCTGCACTCGCATTCGTACACCGGCAACCCGCTGGCCTGCCGCGCCGCGCTCGCCACGCTCGACCTGTTCGCGAGCGACGACGTGCTGGCCGCCAACGCACGCAAGTCGGCGCGCCTGGCCGCCGCGCTCGCGCCGCTCGGCGCGCGCGACGACATCCGCCATCTGCGCCAGCGCGGCACGATCTTCGCGTTCGACGTCGCGCTCGCGCCCGAGCAGGCGCTCGAGCGCGAACTGCTGCTGCGTCCGATCGGCACCAGCGTCTACCTGATGCCGCCCTACGTGCTCGACGACGGCGAGCTCGATTTGCTCGCCGCGCAAACTTTGGCGACGCTCGACGCCACGCTCGCGGAGGTGCGCGCATGAGCATGAAACCGAACCTGCTCGCCGCGCTCGATCGCGGCCTCGCCGAGATCGACGCGCAAGGGCTGCGCCGCGTGCGCCGCACCGCCGACACGGCGTGCAGCGCGCACATGACGGTGGACGGCCGCGAGATCGTCAGCTTCGCCAGCAACGACTACCTGGGCCTGGCCGCGCATCCGGCGCTGGTCGAGGCGTTCGCCGACGGCGCGCGCCGCTACGGCTCCGGCAGCGGCGGCTCGCACCTGCTCGGCGGCCATTCGCGTGCCCACGCACGGCTCGAGGAGGAGCTTGCCGCGTTCTCCGGCGGCTTCTGCGACGCGCCGCGCGCGCTCTACTTCAGCACCGGCTACATGGCGAACCTCGCCGCGCTGACCGCGCTGACGGGCCGCGGCGCGGCGATCTTCTCCGATTCGCTGAACCACGCCTCGCTGATCGACGGCACGCGGCTCTCGCGGGCCGACATCCACGTGTATCCGCACGGCGACGTGGACGCGCTGGCCGCGCTGCTTGCGGCCTCGACGGCCGCGACCAGGCTGATCGTCACCGACACGGTGTTCAGCATGGACGGCACCATCGCCCCGCTGCCGCAGTTGATGGCGCTGGCCGAAGCGCACGGCGCGTGGCTCGTGATCGACGACGCGCACGGCTTCGGCGTGCTCGGCCCGCAAGGGCGCGGCGCGCCGGCCGCATATACCCTGCATTCGCCGAACCTGATCTACGTGGGCACGCTCGGCAAGGCCGCCGGCGTGGCCGGCGCGTTCGTGATCGCGCACGAGACCGTGATCGAATGGATGATCCAGCGCGCGCGCAGCTACATCTTCACGACGGCCGCGCCGCCGTCGGTGGCGCACGCCGTGTCGGCCAGCCTCGCGGTGATCGGCGGCGACGAAGGCGACGCGCGGCGCGCGCACCTTGGCCGCGCTGATCGAGCGCACCCGCGCGATCCTGCGCAACACGCGCTGGCAGCCGATCGATTCGGCCACCGCCGTGCAGCCTCTCGTGATCGGCGAGAACGACGCCACGCTGGCCGCGATGCGCGCGATGGACGCGCACGGCCTGTGGGTGCCGGCGATCCGACCGCCCACCGTGCCGGCCGGCACGTCGCGGCTGCGCGTGTCGCTGTCGGCCGCGCATTCGTTCGACGATCTGGCGCGGCTCGAAGCGGCGCTGGCCAAAGCCGGCTCGGCGGAGGCGGTCGCATGAGCGCGCTCTCCTGCTTCGTCACCGGCACCGATACCGAGATCGGCAAGACCTTCGTCTCGGCCGCGCTGCTGCACGGGTTCGCGCGGCACGGCCTGCGCGCGGCGGCCATGAAGCCGATCGCGGCCGGCGCGGAAGAGCGCGACGGCGTGCTGCACAACGAGGACGCCGACCAATTCGACGCCGCCGCCAACATGGCGCTGCCGCCCGCGATCCGCACGCCGTTCATGCTGAAGGCGCCCGCCGCGCCGCATATCGTCGCCGCGCAGGAAGGCGTGACGCTCGACATCGCGCCGATCCTCGCCGCCCACGCGCACGCCTGCCAGCAGGCCGACGTGGTGGTGGTGGAAGGCGTGGGCGGCTTTCGCGTGCCGCTCGGCCCGAGTGCCGACACGGCCGATCTGGCCGTCGCGCTGCGGTTGCCGGTGGTGCTCGTGGTGGGCGTGCGGATCGGCTGCATCAACCACGCGCTGCTGACCGCCGACGCGATCGCCGCGCGCGGCCTGCGCATCGCCGGCTGGGTCGCGAATCGCGTCGATCCGGCGATGCTGTACGCTGACGAGAACATCGCCACCGTCGCCCAGTGGCTCGACCGCGAACACGGCGTGCCGCTGATCGGCGAGATCGCCCACATGACGCCGCCCGCGCCCGACCGGGCCGCCACGGCACTCGACATCGACCGGCTGCTGACGGCGCTGCGCGCCGCGCGACCGTAACAGGGCGGTTTCAAGAGTGAAGTGCAACACGCCGCTGGTTAATGGGCTGGAACTCGGTCGGCGGGGTTAGCCAGAACCTGAGCCAGGATTTGCAAAGGGGTGTGCCAGTTCAGTCCGGCGCGTGGTCGAGTGTTGAGTAAGTCGGCAATCGCATCGAGGTCGTCTTGAGAGTAGATGGACAGATCCGTGCCCTTGGGCAAGTACTGGCGCAGCAGGCCGTTGGTGTTCTCACACGTGCCGCGCTGCCAAGGGCTGTGCGGGTCGCAGAAGTAGACGCGAACGTTGGTCGCGGCTGTCAGTTCGGCATGTCGCGCCATCTCGCGGCCTTGGTCGTAGGTCAACGTCTGGCGCAGCGGTTCGACGAGCAATTGAAGCTTGGTCGTGAAGGC
>WNEB01000141.1 GCA_009914575.1 Burkholderia gladioli | reverse complement strand
GGCTTCATCTATCCATATTGTTACGTTCCCCCGGTTGATCAGGCCTTCATTATAGGCCGCCCAATTCCTGACACGGTAGCGTGCCTTCGGCTCACCTTTCTTGTGTATGTCCTTGCGCATTTTCTTGTCAAAAATTAGGCAGTTACTTTGGAATCTGACTTGATAGGAGGCTGGCCCCGCGACCGTTGCGCGTAAACGTCAACGGATCTCGCTCGATTTATGCAACAACGCCGCGCAGGAGCCTTCACCGGTCGCAGCCGTCACGCTCGACGCTTACGCCGACCACGTCCTCGACACCATCGACCGCGCCTGCGCGCTCGGTCACGAACGCGTCGTGCTGGTGGGCCGCAGCATGGGCGGGCTGGCAATCACGGCGACCGCCGAGCGCGTGCCCGAGCGCATCGCGGCAATCGTCTATCTGGCCGCGTTCATGCCGGCCTCGGGCGTGGACGGCCTCGATTACGTGCGCGCGCCCGAAAACCGCGGCGAAATGCTGGCGTCGTTGATGTGCGCCAGCCCGCGCGCCGTGGGTGCGCTGCGCATGAATCCCGCCAGCCGCGATCCGGCCTATCAGGCCCGCCTCAAGGAGGCGCTGTTCGCCGACGTCGACGACGCCACCTGCCGCGCGGCGGTGCGTCTGCTGTCGTGCGACTTGCCGGCCGCGCCGTTCGCCGCGCCAGTCGTCACCACGCCGGCGCGCTGGGGCGCGATCGAGCGCCATTACATTGCCTGCTCGCAGGACCGCGTGATCCTGCCGGCGCTCCAGCAGCGCTTCATCGCAGAAGCCGACGCGTTCACGCCCGACCGCCCAACCCGCGTGCCCCGGCTCGACAGCAGCCATTCGCCGTTCCTGTCGCAGCCGCAGGCGCTGGCCGACCGGCTGGCGGCCATTGCGCGCGACGCGGCAGCCTGACGCCCGAGGCTCGCGCACCACGCGGATCGCGCCGGCGGCCCCGGAATCGCCGGGCGCGACCCGCGAGTCGTTTATGATGGCGATCATTCGATAACAGGCCAGCACGCTCAGCGGTTCCCATCATCATGACGCCCGACCGGCACGACGCCACACGCTCATCGCCCGCCGCCGATTGGCAGGACGAGGACGCGTCGTTTTCGAGCGGCGCGCCGGAGCAGGATTTCGCCGTCCGCCGCCTCACGCTGATCATCCCTCGCCGCGGCGATCGTGCTGCCGTGCGTCTACGTGGCCGTGATGGCGTACAACGATCTGCGCGCGCGCGAAGCCACCGCGCGCGACGTGACGATGGGCACGGTGCGCGTCGCCGAGGAACACGCGCTGAAGGTGTTCGACCTGACCGAAACGCTCGACGCGCGCATCGTCGATCTCGTGCAGGACCTCGACGATCCGGCCATCCGCAACGCCGAAGCCGACATCCACGACACGCTCAACACGATCGGCGGCGGCTACCCGCAGGTGGCGGTCGTGTCGATCTTCGGCGCGAGCGGCATGCTGCTCGCGAACAGCCTCTATTACCCGGCGCCGCACGCGTCGATCGCGAACCGCGACGATTTCATCGGCGTGCGCGACGGCAAGGTGATCGAGCACATCTCGCGGTCGATGCACGGCCCGCTGCGCTCGACCACGCCGAGTCTCGTCTTCAACACCGGCGTGCCGCGCCGTCACAGCGACGGCAGCTTTGCCGGCATGGTGTCGATCGCGCTGAAATCCTCGTACTTCAATGCGTTCTACCGCGATCTGCTCGGCGGCGACAAATCGCCGATGTCGATGGCGCTCACGCGCAGCGACGGCTCGGTGCTCGCCTCCTATCCGCCGCCGCCCGGCACCGGCGACGAAAAGCTCGACGAGCACGACGCGCCGTTCGTCAACGCCGACGCCCGCAACCCGCGCTCGGGCATCATCCACGTCGAACACGAAGACGGCTCGAACGAGATCGTCGCGTACCGGCAGGTGGGCTCCTATCCCGTCTACGTGACCTGCGCGTATCGCACCTCGGCGATCTGGAGCGCCTGGTACGAACACCTGAGCGGGCTGTTCATCTCGATGTTCGCGCCGTCGCTGGCGTTGTGGTGCGTGATCTGGCTGTCGCTGAAGCGGCTGCGCGTCGAGGAAGAGGCGTGGGATCGTTGGCAGGCCGAAGCATCGATGCGGCGTTCGATCGAATCCGCCTACCGCCAGTCGCGCGAGATGGAGGCGCTCGGCAACCTGGTGGGCAGCGTGGCGCACGATTTCAACAATCTGTTGATGATCATCTCCAGCAACATCCAGATCGTCCGGCTGCGCGGCACGGCGCTGATCGACACCGAGCTGACCGCCATCGAGCGCGCGCTGAAGAACGGCCAGTCGCTGACGCGGCAATTGCTCGGCGTCGCGCGCAAGCAGCCGCTGCGCAGCGAAACGATCGACGTGCCGCAATGGCTCGGCTCGTCGTGCCGCGAACTGCTGAAAACCTCGCTCGGGTCGAAATCGGCGTTGATCGTCGAGATGCCTCCCCGCGTCTGGCCGATTCGCGTCGACATCGCCGAACTCGAGCTTGCGGTGATCAACCTGTCGGTCAACGCGCGCGACGCCATGCCGATCGGCGGACGCTTCACGATCGCCGCGCAGAACATCACGTTCCGCCGCGAGGACCGCTTCCCGCTGACCGGCGATTTCGTGCAGATCGCGCTGTCGGGCACCGGCAACGGCATGGCGCCCGAAGTGCTCGCGCACGCCTTCGAGCTGCTGTTCACCACCAAGGCGAAGGGCATGGGCACGGGCACGGGGCTCGGGCTGCCGCAGGTGTTCGCGTTCTGCGAGCGCTCGGGCGGCATCGCGACGATCGACAGCGCGGTGGGGGAGGGCACGACCGTGCGGCTCTATCTGCCGCGAGCCGGCGAACGCGACGGCGTCCCGGCCGCCGCGCCCGACACCGCGGCGCAGCACGAAGGCCTGCGGATCCTGCTCGTCGAGGACAACGGCGACGTGGCGACCGGCACCGAAGCGCTGCTGAGCCTGCTCGGCCACCGCATCACCTACGCGGCGAACGCCGACGACGCGCTCGCGCTGATCAACGCGCCCGCCGATCCCGACGACGATGCACGCCCGTTCGACCTGGTGATCTCCGACATCCACATGCCGGGCCAACTCAACGGCATCGATCTCGCCGAAGCGATCGAGCACCGCCCGGGCACGCTGCCCGTGATCCTCGTGACCGGTTACGCGGAAGAGCTGGATCGCACGCGGCGCGTCAGCGCGGGCGTGCTGTCGAAACCGTTCGACATCGGCCTGCTCGATGAACTGCTGCGCGGGATTCGGCAGGCGCGCGACGCGCGCAAGGCAACGGCCCGGGCCTGAAGCTGCGGCCAGCGCGTGCGTGGCGCGTGCCAGCGCCGCGCGGCGCTCGTGCCGCCCGCCGCGCGGCGCGCCGAATCAGACGCTCGCGTGACGGCGCACCCAGGCCACGTAGCGATCGACGAACGCCTGCAGGAATTTGCGCGTGTCGTCGTTGACGATGTTGCCGTCGGCATCGATTCGGCTCGTGTCGTGCTTGATGAACATCTCGGGCTGGCCGAGCGTCGCGACGTCGAGATAGGCGAGCACATTGCGCAGATGCTGCTGCGCCAGCGCCGTGCCGGCCGCGCCCGGCGACGTGCCGAGGATCGCGCCCGGCTTGCCGCTCCACGAGTTGTGCCCCCACGGCCGCGAACCCCAATCGAGCGCATTCTTCAACACGCCCGGAATCGAGCGGTTGTACTCGGGCGTGACGAACAGCAGCCCCTGCGCCGCCTCGATCTGCTGCTTGAACGCGGTGGCCTCGGCGGGAAACGCCGCGTCGTGATCCTGGCTGTAGAGGGCAAGCGCGCCGATGTCGGCGAACTCGAACGAGCAATCGTCGGGGGCCAGCGAGATCACGGCCTTCGCGAGCGCGCGGTTGAACGATTCGCGTCGCAGGCTGCCGACGACCACGGCAATTCGATAAGTCATCACGTTCTCCTTCGGTTCGGTTGAGAATCCGGCCGGATTCGTTCGCGAATGCGCGGTGGCGGCCCTTCGGCGGGCAAGCCAGCGCAAGTCCTGACCCGCGGGCGATCGGGGCCGGCTTTCCACAAGGTTACCCACAGAAACTGTGGGTAACTTTTCGGCTACGCATGTCGGAAGGCAAGTCCTGGTCCGTCCATCGCGACCGTGCTCCCTGCGCCGGGACAGCATAGCGCACAAGTTTGACGGCGAAATGCGACGGGAATCGATCGAAAAATGGGGCAGGACGGAAGGGGCAGGGAACGAGGCGAGGAGCCGCGGCGCGCAATCGCAGTGCGCCGTAGCCCCTATATATAAGGCTTATAAAAATTATTCGAACAAAGCCGCGACCGATTCCGGTGGACGTCCGATCGCCGCCTTGCCATCGCGCACGACGATCGGACGTTGCAGCAGGATCGGGTTGGCAGCGATCGCCTCGTAAATCGTGGCATCGCTGACGCCTTCCGCGCCAAGCCCAAGATCCTTGAATGGCGCTTCATTGTCGCGAACCATGTCGAGCAGCGGGCGGCCGAGTTGATCGTGCAACGCCTTCAGTTCGGCAACGGTCGGCGGCGTCTTCAGATACTCGACAACTTGTACGGCCTCGCCGGTCTTGCTCAAGGTATCGAGCAGCGCCGACGTTTCGCGGGACTTCGAGCATCGCGGGTTGTGGTAGATCGTGATCATTCAGGCTGGCTCGCTAGGGAAAGCAGGAAGGGCGTCCATTGTAGCGATGCGGCGGGGGAGGGAGTTTATGCGCATAAACCAGCTCGCTTTCCTTTATCGATGTCGATAGACGAGGGCAAATGCGAGCGCTGCCCCTCCATCTTTATGCGCGGCGGCCTCAAATCTGAAGTGCAACACCTTCGCCAACCGGTAAAGTCCGCGAATGGCAAAGAGAACGTACCAACAACTGCAACCTGAAGAACGTATGCGAATCGATTTCTGGCGGGACGAGCGATTGAGCT
>WNEB01000140.1 GCA_009914575.1 Burkholderia gladioli | reverse complement strand
GCGTGAGTGGCCGGGTCCATCGCTATCGCGACGCCGACATGGCGATGCGCTGGGCGGCCACCGGTTTCCTGGAAGCGGAGAAGCGCTTCCGCAAGCTCGGTGGTGCCAACGACCTCTGGATCCTCGCCGTCGCCCTGCATCGATCACTCGAAAAACGCGTTGACCATGATCGGGAGTCTGCCTAATCTATGAAACCCCGCCGTCCCAACCTTCAACTACGAATGGGACACCGCCGAAGGCGCTGCATGACATCTGTATGGCGGCCACGCGCGCCGACGCGTTGGTCGCCTTCAACGAATTCGTCGACGGCTGCTCGGCAAAATACCCGAAGGTCGCCGAGAAGCTGATCGAAGATCGTGACGAGTTGCTGGCGTTCTACGACTTCCCGGCCGAACACTGGCAGCATCTGCGTACGACGAACCCGATCGAGTCGACGTTCGCGACGGTGCGTCATCGGACGAAGCGTACGCGCAACTGCGTGTCGCGCGCGACGTTTCTCGGGCTGGCGTTCAAGCTGATCGAATCGGTCGAAGAGTCGTGGCGCAAGATCCGCGCGCCCGAGAAGCTGACCGAGCTGCTGGCGGGCATGCCGTTCAAAGATGGTTACCGGTGACCGACAGCACACCGGCTCAGCAATCGCTCGCCGCCTGATCATGCCGACACCCTGTACACCAGATTTGACTTTAGCTCCGTCGCAGTGGGTCAACTTCAAGCTGTTCGGCACCACGGGCGCCATGTTCGTGTTCATCATCCTGCAGAGCCTGTGGCTCGCGAAATACCTCAAAGAAGACGAATGACGATGTCCGACGAGTTCCTCAACGCGACGCCCGACGGGCGAATCGCGCAGATCGAGGCGCGCCTCACCGCCGCCCTCGCCCCCGAAGCGCTGCAGATCACCGACGACAGCGCGCAGCACGCCGGTCACGCGGGTGCCGCAGCCGGCGGGCACTATACGGTCACGATCGTGGCTGCCGCGTTCGCCGGCAAGTCGCGCGTGGCGCGACATCGGCTGGTGTATGATGCGCTCGCTGATGCGATGCAGCACGGCATTCACGCGCTCGCGATCGTGGCCTACGCGCCCGATGAGTTCAACGTCTCCTCACATTAAGTCTCACTAGGAATTGTTCCCGATGATCCTGAAATCTCCCCGCCTGTGGGTCGCGGCGGCTGCCTTCGTCGCCGCACCGGCTTTTGCCCAGAACGTTGCCGTCGTGAACGGCTCGCCGATCCCGAAAGCGCGCGTCGACGCGATGGTCGCGCAACTCGTCCAGCAAGGTCAGCAGGATTCCGACCAGCTGCGCAAGATGGTGAGCCAGGAACTGATCAATCGCGAAATCCTCATGCAGGAAGCGCTGAAGGAAGGCGTGCCGAGCCAGCCGGACGTGAAGCAGCAAGTGGCGATCGCCCAGCAGACGGTGGTGCTGCGCGCGCTGATCGAGAATTTCGTCAAGCAGAACAAGCCGAGCGACGACGAGGTCAAGGCGCAGTACGACCAGCTGGTCAAGAGCGCGGCCGGCAACGAATACCACCTGCACCACATCCTCGTCGACAACGAGCAGCAGGCCAAGGATCTGATCGCGAAGATCAAGGGCGGCGCGAACTTCGAGGATCTGGCCAAGCAGTTCTCGAAGGATCCGGGCTCCGCGAAGAACGGCGGCGATCTGGATTGGGCGGACCCGAAGTCGTTCGTGCCGGAATTCGCGAACGCGGCCCAGCACCTGCAGAAGGGCCAGATGACCGACACGCCGGTCAAGACGCAGTTCGGCTGGCACATCATCCGCGTCGACGACATCCGTCCGATCGCCCCGCCGCCGTTCGAACAGGTCAAGGCCCAACTGGCGCAGCAGATCGTCCAGCAGAAGCTGCAGGCGTTCGAAGAGAAGCTGCGCGCGCAGGCGAAGATTCAGTAACGCACGCATGCGACCGGCGCGATGCCGGCCTTGCAGCGCATCGGAATGCCGCCCTTCGGGGCGGCATTTTGCATTGGGGCTGCGCCACGACAATGCCCGACATGCGCCGCCGATATTACCGACGCTTACCTGTCGCAACTTCCGCTTGTTCCATCACACAAAGAAAACGATAATGATTCTCATTCTCTAATTTGGCTCTTGAAATTTGAGTGGGTGAAAAGGGCCGCCGGGGTACGAAAACCTACGTCGCAAAACGGTATCTTCCCACCCCTAGCCCCGCCCCAAGGCGGGGAAGTCCTCGCCGCCGGACGGGCTCGGGGGCCAGGCGGCGCAAGGCTTTGCCTGGCCCGAGCCCTCAAGCGTGCTCGTAGATTTCTCCGCATCAATGGTTCGCTGCGCCGGGCTTCGCCCGCCCTTGACCCGGAAAAATCCACCCACTCGAAATTCAAGAGAGGCTCTAATTTTTGGTTTCTGGCAGCCCCGATCGGCTGGATCGAGCGCAGATTCACACCCGCCTCCAGTGGTCGAACGTTATTACCGCGAGCTTCTGCGTTTTCTTTCACATCGCGTGAAAGACCTCGACACGGCATCGGACATCGCGCAGGAAAGCTGCCTGCGCGTGCTCGCCCTGCACGGCGCCGGCACCGCGATCGCCGACGCGCGCGGGCTGCTCTGTCAGATCGCGCGCAACCTCGTGATCGACTCGTTACGCCGCAGCGCCGTGCGCGCCCGGTACATCGAGCCGCTCGGCGACAGCGACGGCGACGAGCACGCCGCCGACGCCGCCAGCCAGCCCGAACACGCGCTCGAGGCCTCGCAACGCACGCAGCGGCTCGTTGCGGCAATCGAGAACCTGCCGCCGCGCTGCCGCGAGGCGTTCGTGCTGCACCGGTTCGAGGGCCTCGGTCACGCCGAGATCGCCGCGCGGATGGGCATTTCCCGCAACATGGTCGAGAAGCACGTGATTCGCGCCGTGCTCGCGTGCCGGCAGCAACTGGCCGCCTGGGACGACGCCTCGCCCGCACCGCAGCAGGCGGACGATTGACGCCCCCCCGCCCCGACTTCACGATGTCAGGTTTTTGCCGCGTCGCGCGTCTACTGCATCAGGCACGCTGACGATCGACGATGAGACAACCCACTCCCCCTCCCGACATGCCCTTGCCCGACAGCGAAACCGACCGGCAAGCCGCGACGTGGTTCGTCAGGCGCCAGGACGACACCGGCGCACAGGATGCCGCATTCGCCGCATGGCTCGCGCAGGACGACCGCCATCGCGAGGCCTACGCGCGCATCGCCGATACGTGGCAGGCGCTCTGCGCATTGCCGGACGCCGACATCGCACGGCTGAAGGCCGAGGCCTCCCGCGCGCACCCGCTCGCGTCGCCGGGCCGGCGCGGCGCTCGCGATGGCGGGCGGTGGCGCCCTCGGCTGGGCGCTGCTGCGCGATGCATGGCTGAACACGCCGACGTTCGCGCAGCGCTACGACACGCGCCGCGGCACGTTGCAGACCGTCTCGCTGCCCGACGCCAGCACGCTGCAACTCGATACCGACACGCACGTCGAGGCGCGCTTCTTCCCGAACCGCCGCGAGGTGCATATCCACCGCGGCCAGGCGATGTTCGCCGTGCAAACGGATGCGGACGCACCGTTCCACGTGTTCGCGCGCGCCGTGACTGTCACCGTCGTGGTCGGCACGCGCTTCGCGGTGCGCTGCACGGACACCGGGCTCGAGCCGGGCAACGTGCGCGTGGCGTCGTCCGAGCCGCCCGCCGCGGTTCGGCCGGCCGTCGAACTCGGCGCCGGCCATAGCGTTGCCGCCGATGCCGACGGTCGGCTCGGGCCGGTCGCCGCGATCGCGCCGGTCGACGTCGGCGCCTGGCGCGATGGCCGCGTGCGCTTCGACAACACCACGCTCGCGCGTGCGCTGCAGGAGTTCGAGCGCTACGTGCCGACCGGCGTCGTGATCCGCGATCCGTCGGTCGCGGCACTGCATCTTACCGGCAGCTTCGATGTCCGAAAGGCGGCGAGCTTCGTCCAGGCGCTGCCGCGCGTGCTGCCGGTGCGCATCCGCACGCATGGCGATGCCATCGAGATCGTGCGCGCGGCCTGATCCGCGTTCGAAAAAATTTCAGGGCACGACGTCAGGATTCCGAAACGCCATGCGTCTTCTCCCGCAATGACCTTTGTTTCGTTACTTGCCGGAGATGCTGTCGATGTTGCCCCCTCGCCTTCCGCTTGCCGTCATGACGGCGGCTGTCATCCTTGCCGTCGCCGCGTTCGATGCCCCCGACGCGCAAGCCCAAACGCCATCCGCCTCGGCCCCCGCACCGAAGCTCGACATCTCGATCGCGGCGCAACCGCTCGGCAACGCGTTGAACGAACTGGCGCGCCAGGCGCGGCTGCAATTGCTGGTCGAACCGTCGCTCGTGGCGGGGCGCACCGCGCCGGCCGTCGCCGGGCGAATGTCGGCCGAAAAGGCATTGGCGCGCATGCTCGACGGCAGCCATCTGGTGGCCGAATCGAAAGACGGCACCGTGACCGTGCGCCGCGCACCGACCGCGTCGGCACCGGCCTCCCCGGTCGACACCGTGCTGCCGGCCGTCAGCGTGACGGTCGGCGCCGACGACGCGCCGCAACGCCCCACCGAGCAGACTGGCGCCTACACGATTCTCTCGACCACGGCGGGCAGCAAGATCGCGCTGCCGCCGAAGGAAACGCCGCAATCCGTCTCGGTGCTGACGCGCGCCGAGATGAACGACTTCCAGCTCAACAGCATCAACGACGCGCTGCGCCACGTGACCGGCGTGACCGTCTAACCGTACGACGCCTACGCAACCGATTTCACGCCGCGCGGCTTCCACATCACCAACCTGCAGTTCGAAGGCGTGGGCATGCCGCTCGAATACAGGCTCTATTGAAATTTGAGTGGGTGAAAAGGGCCGCCGGGGTACGAAAACCTACGTCGCAAAACGGTATCTTCCCACCCCTAGCCCCGCCCCAAGGCGGGGAAGTCCTCGCCGCCGGACGGGCTCGGGGGCCAG
>WNEB01000014.1 GCA_009914575.1 Burkholderia gladioli | reverse complement strand
GGCGCGTCACATCGACTCGCAGGCGACCGAGGTCTCCGTTCGCGTCGGCGTCATCAACCGTATGGCGGACCTCGCTCGTCCGCAATCCGTTCGTATCGCCTGAAATTATGCCCGTCGATGCTATTGCATCCTCACACTCGATTTATGCAACAACGCCCCGCTGATGTAATATCGGTCGTTTTGTCCAGCCACTCCGCTTACGCATGCTCGATTTCTTCCGCAATCATCAGCGCCTGATGATGTTTCTCCTGCTCCTGATAGTGTTGCCGGGGCTTGGGTTCGTCGGGGTCCAGGGTTTCCGCGACTTCTTCGACGACAGCGCGAACGTGGCCTCGATCGGCGGGCGCAAGATCACGCGAGCCGAATTCGACAGCGCCTACCGGCAGCAGGTCGATCAGGCGCTTCAGACGCTCGGCGCCCGTTTCGATTCGAAGACCTTCGACACGCCCGAGCGCCGTCAGCAACTGCTCGACGGCATGATCGAGCAACGCGCGCTGACCGACGAAGTGCGCCGCCTGCACCTGACCGCCTCCGATGGCGCGGTGCGCACGGCGCTGATGTCGAATCCGATCATCGCGTCGCTGCGCAAGCCGGACGGAACGATCGACGCCGAGCGCTACACGCAGCTGCTCGCGATGCAGGGCATGACGCCCGAGCAATATCAGGAGTCGATCCGCTATCAGATCTCGCAGAGCCAACTGCCGGAAAACCTGATCAACAGCGCGTTCACGCCGAAGAGCGTGGCGCGGCACCTGACCGACCTCGCGCAGCAGCAGCGTGAAATCCAGGCCATCGTGCTGAAGCCCGCCGATTACGCGAGCAAGATTCAGCCGACCGATGCGCAAGTGTCGGCTTACTACGACGCGCACAAGGCGTCGTTCGCCACGCCCGAGACGGCCACGATCCAGTACCTCGTGTTTACGCCGGCTTCGGTCGCGGCGAACGCGCAGCCGTCCGACGCCGATCTGCACAAGTTCTACGAGGACAACGCCGCGCGTTTCCGTACCGAAGCCCAGGTGCGCGTGAGCCACATCTTCATCGAGGCGCCGCGCAGCGCCAGCGCGGCCGACAAGGCTGCCGCGAAGGCCAAGGCCGACAAGCTGCTGGCCGACGTCAAGGCGCACCCGGATCAATTCGCACAGATCGCCGAGAAGAATTCGCAGGACGCGCCGTCGGTCGCGAAGGGCGGCGATCTCGGTTATGTCACGCGCGGCTCGACGACCGGCGGCCCGGCGTTCGACGACGCGGCGTTCGCGCTGAAGACGGGCGAGATCAGCAGCGTGGTGGAATCGGATCTCGGCTTCCACATCCTGAAGGCCACCGACGTCAAGCCGGCCGCGGTCAAGCCGTTCGACGAGGTCAAGGACAGCATCGCGACCGAGCTCAAGCAGCAGTTCGCGGCCAAGGCGTTCACGGACAACTCGGAAGGCTTCACGTCGCTCGTCTACGAGAAGGCCAAGAGCCTGCAGCCGGCCGCCGACAAGTACAAGCTGACCGTGCAGACAGCCACCGTGACGCCGCAGCCGAACCCGCAACTGCCGCCGGACAGCCCGCTCAACAATCCGAAGTTCCTCGGCGCCGTGTTCGCCGCCGATGCGGTCAAGAACGGCAACAACACGCAGGCGATCGACGGCGGCAACAGCACGCTGATCGCCGCGCACGTGACGGTCGACAAGCCGGCCACCGTGCCCGCGCTCGACGCGATCAAGGATCAGGTCCGCCAGAAGTTCCTCGTCGAGGAAAGCGCCAAGCTGGCCAAGCAGTACGGCAAGGACAAGCTCGCGGCGCTGCAGAAGTCGAAGTCGACCGACGGTTTCCTGCCGACCGAGAAGATTTCGCGCACGCAGGCCCAGGGCCTGCCGCCCGACGCCGTGGCCGCGATCTACAAGGCCGACGACAAGGCGCTGCCGGCGTATGTCGGCGTGGATCTGGGCGACGGCGGCGGTTATGCGATCTTCCGCGTGAACGCCGTGATCGCGCCGCCGGCACCGGATCCGAAGCAGCTCGAAGCCGCGCAGCAGCAACTGGCGCAGGTCTACGCGCAGAGCGAGAGCGAGGCCTTCATGAAGGCGCTGCGCGCGCGCTCGAAGGTCAAGCTGTACGGCTCGATCGCCGACAACAGCAGCGCGAACAGCAACGACGACAACTGATCGCCGCGCAGGCAGCCGAACGCGCGTCGATCTTTGCCCCACACACAGCCCCGCCCGGTGACGAGCGGGGCTGTGTGTGGGGCGCGCGCTCAGTGCGCGCCCGGCCCGAGCAGCGGCTTGATGACGGGCCAGACGTTGTCGAGCAGTTTGGGTTGCGCGCCCTGGTTCGGATGCTTCTGGTCGTCCTGGAACTGGTCGGGCTGGGGTTCTCCATGCCGGCCAGGAGGAACGGCACCAGCGGCAGGTGCAGCTCCTTCGCGAGCGTGGCGTACGTCGCATGGAACTTCTGCGTGTAATCGAGGCCGTAATTCGGCGGCACGTACATGCCGATCAGCACCACCCTGGCCTTCGCCTGCTGCGCGCCGGCGATGATCGCGCGCAGGTTCTGCTCGGTGGCGGCGATCGGCGCGCCGCGCAGCGCGTCGTTCGCGCCGAGCTCGACCACCACGATCGCGGGCTTCAGGCGCGCGAGCAGGGCGGGCAGGCGGGCGCGCCCGCCGCTGGTGGTGTCGCCGCTGACGCTTGCGTTCGCAACGCTATAATCGAGCCGCTGTTGCGCGATGCGCTCGCGCATCAGCGCCACCCAGCCGGTATCGCGCGGCAGGCCGTATTCGGCGGACAGGCTGTCGCCGAGCACGACGATGTTGGGTTTGGCGGCAGCCGGCGCGGCGTTCCCCGCCGGGCTGGCCGCATGGGCGGCAACGCCCGCCAGCGGGGCCGTGGCAGCCACGGCGATCACGACGGCGCGCAGGCCGTTTTTCCAGGAACGTGTGTGCTTCGTGCTCAAAAGATGACGGAACCGATCATTGAAGTTCGACAAGTATCGAAGCGCGTGGCCGATGCGGCCGGTGAACTGACGATCCTCGACGGCATCGACCTGACCGTGCACGCCGGCAGCAGCGTGGCGATCGTCGGCGCGTCGGGGTCGGGCAAGTCGACCCTGCTGGGCCTGCTTGCCGGGTTGGACAGCGCGACCGACGGTACGGTTCGCCTGCTCGGGCGCGATCTGAACGGCCTGAACGAGGATCAGCGCGCTGCCTTGCGCAGCGGGGCCGTGGGCTTCGTGTTCCAGTCGTTCCAGTTGATGCCGCATCTGACCGCGCTCGAAAACGTGATGCTGCCGCTCGAACTGCGCGGCGGGATTTCGGCGCGCGAGGCGGCGGAGCGGGCGCGGCGCCTGCTTGATCGCGTCGGGCTCGGCGCACGCACGGGGCATTATCCGAAGCTGCTGTCGGGCGGCGAGCAGCAGCGCGTGGCGCTGGCGCGCGCCTTCGTGACCGATCCGGCTATCCTGTTCGCCGACGAACCGACCGGCAGCCTCGACGCCGCCACCGGCCACGCCGTCATCGACCTGATGTTCGAGCTGAACCGCGCGCAAGGCGCGACGCTGGTGCTCGTCACGCACGATCCGGTGCTCGCGCGCCGCTGCGGCGCGACCATCACGCTCGACGGCGGGCGCATCGTCGCGACCGAGGCAACGGAGCCGACCCGGGCTGAGCGAACGCATCGTCCGCCTGCCCGTGCGGGCGGAAAACCGGGCGGAAAACCGGGCGACAAACAACAACGACCGGTGTCGAGATGTCGATACCGGCCGTTTCGCATGGCGCGCCGCTCAGCCCTGCTTGAGCGCGGCGCGGGCGCGCGCGATCAGCGCCGAGGTCGACGAATCGTGCTTGGCCGGATCGATGCTGGCCGCGGTCAGGTCGGCCTCGACCACCTTGCCGAGGATCTTGCCGAGCTCCACGCCCCACTGGTCGAACGGGTTGATGTTCCAGACCGACGCCTGCACCAGCACCTTGTGTTCGTAGAGCGCGATCAGCGCGCCGAGCGTGCGCGCCGTCAGTGCGTCGACCAGGATCGTCGAGGTCGGGCGGTTGCCGGGGAATGTCAGGTGCGGCGCGAGCTCCGGCTTGTCGCCGGCGATCTTGCGCGCTTCGTCGAGCGTGCGGCCGAGCATCAGCGCCTCGCTCTGCGCGAAGCAGTTGGCGAGCAGCTTCGGATGATGGCTGGCGAGCGGATGCTCCGGCGTGAGCACCGCGATGAAGTCGATCGGCACGATCGTCGGGCCCTGGTGCAGCATCTGGAAGAACGCGTGCTGGCCGTTGGTGCCCGGTTCGCCCCAGGTGACGGCCGACGTCGGGTAGTCGACGAACGCGCCGTCGAGGCGCGCCGACTTGCCGTTGCTTTCCATTTCGAGCTGTTGCAGGTACGACGGCAGGAAATGCAGCGCTTCCGAATACGGCGCGACGAGGTAGCTCTGCGAGCCGAAGAAGTTGCGATACCAGATGCCGATCAGGCCGAGCAACACCGGCAGGTTTGATTCGAGCGGCGCTTCGCGGAAGTGGCGATCCATCTCGTCGGCGCCGGCCAGCAGTTCGTCGAATTGCTGCGGCCCGATCGCGATCATGATCGACAGGCCCACGGCCGACCATAGCGAATAACGGCCGCCGACCCAATCCCACATTTCGAACACGTTGTGCGCGTCGATGCCGAACTTGACCACTTCCTCCGGGTTGGCCGACACGCCCACGAAATGCTTGGCGAGCGCGTTTTCCGGGCAGCCGTGCGAGGTCAGCCAGTCGCGCGCCGAGCGCGCGTTGGTCATGGTTTCGAGCGTCGTGAAGGTCTTGGAGACGACGATCACGAGCGTCTCTTCCGGATTGCAGTGTTCGAGCGCACGCGACAGATCGGCGCCGTCGACGTTCGACACGAACGCGCACGACAGCTCGCGCGTGGCCAGATGATCGAGCGCGTGCACGACCATCTTCGGGCCGAGATCCGAGCCGCCGATGCCGATGTTGATCACGTGGCGCACGCGCTTGCCGGTGTAGCCGGTCCAGCGCCCGTCGCGCACCTGCTCGGCGAACGCGGCCATCTTCTTGCGCTCGGCGGCGATCTGCGCGTGGAACGGCGCATCGGGCGCGCTGGCGCGCAGCGCCGTGTGCAGCGCCGCGCGGCCTTCGGTGGGATTCACCACCTCGCCGGCGAACATCGCGTCGCGGCGCGCTTCGACGCCGGCTTCGCGCGCCAGTTGCACAAGCAGCGTCAGCGTGGCGTCGGTGATGCGGTTTTTCGAGAAATCGATGGCCAGGCCGCCGCCCGCGTACGTTAAGCGTTCGGCGCGGGTCGGTGCGGGATCGTTGGCGGGGGCGAACCAGTCGCGCAGTTGCGCCTCGCGGATCTCGTCGTAGTGCGATTGGAGGGCAGGCCAAGCGGGGAGCGAATTCAGCGTCATATCGGTTCTGGGGAAACGGTCGTGACTCGGAAGGCGAAGGCGGCGCGCATCGGGCGCCGCGTGCCGGCGGACTACGCAAGCCGCGCGCGACGGATCGCGCGCAGGACTTTGCAGTATAGCGGCGTCACCTCTGCGGCGACGTGACGCGTGAATAAAAGTGCCGGTTCAGCAGCCGGCGCACGGCGGGGGCGAGTTCGCCGGCGGCCATGCCGACCGGGCCGTGGCCGAGCGCGGTCAGGCAGTCGGCCGCGAGCCCGTGCAGGTAGACGCCCGCCAGCGCGGCCTCGCAGGCCGGCATGCGTTGCGCGGCGAAGGCGGCGATCAGCCCGCCGAGCACGTCGCCGGTGCCGCCGGTGGCGAGCGCGGCGTTGCCGGTGGGGTTGACGACCGTGCGGCCGTCCGGCGCGGCAATCACCGTGCCCGAGCCCTTCAGCACGGCGACGGCCCGGAAGCGGCTTGTCAGCTCGCGCGCGGCGGCGAGCCGGTCGGCCTGCACGGTGCGCGTGTCGGCGCCGAGCAGGCGCGCGGCTTCGAGCGGGTGCGGGGTCAGGATCGACGCGGCGCCATCGCGCTCGGCACGCGCGCGCAGGGCGGCGGCCAGATCGGCGTGGGCGGCGATCAGGTTCAGCGCGTCGGCGTCGACCAGCACCGGCACGTCGAGCGCGAGCACGTCGCGCAGCACCGCGATGGCCGGTTCGCGCGTGCCGAGGCCGCAGCCGATGCCGACGGCGCTGAGGCCGCCGGTGTCGAGCGAGCCGGCCGGGTGCAGCATCAGTTCGGGGAACGGCGGGTCGTAGGGCGGCGCATCGGCGCCGATGAACCCCACGTGCACCTTCCCCGCGCCCGCGTGCAGCGCGGTGCGCGCGGCCAGGATCGCGGCGCCGCACATGCCGGTGTCGCCGCCGACGATCGCCACGCTGCCGAAGCTGCCCTTGTGGGTGGCCGCGCCGCGCGCGGGCCAGTACGGCGCGAACAGCGCCGCCGCGTTCAGCGTGGCCGACGGGCGGGCCGGCGCGGCGTCGATCGTCTCCACGGCGATCTCGCCCGCGTGGTCGCGTCCGTCGCCGAGATAAAGGCCGGGCTTGGCGGCGATGAACGACAGCGTATGCGTGGCCGAGACGGTCGGGCCGTCGCGGACGCGCGCGCCGCTGTCGGCGTCGATGCCGCTCGGCACGTCGAGCGCGAGCACCCGGCCGTGTGCCTGCGCGCGCGCCGACAGCGCCGTGGCCAGCGCCGCGAACGGGCCGTCGAGCGGTCGCGCGAGGCCGATCCCGAACAGCCCGTCGACGCACCAGCCGTAGCCGTCGAGCGAGGCGGGCGGCTCGGCCGCGATCGGCACGCCGGCCTCGCGGGCCAGCGCGAGCGCCCAGCGTGCGTCCTCGGGTTTCGGTTCGACGGGCAGGCACACCTCGACCTGCACGCCGAGCCGCAGCAGTTCGGCGGCGGCCACCAGCGCGTCGCCGCCGTTGTTGCCCGGGCCGGCGGCGAGCCAGCCCGGGCGCGTGTCGCGTTCGGCGCGCGCGGCCAGCCAGCGCGCCGCGGCCGCGCCGGCGCGCGCCATCAGCGCGTGCGGCGGCAGCGCGGCGGCGGCCTCGGTTTCTGCGGCGCGCACGTCGGCGACGGTGGACAGCGCAAGCGGGAGATGGGCGAGCGGCGCGTCGAACGGATCGACGGCGGCAGGCGTGACGGACAGCGAAGGGGAGGGCGCGAGCGGCATCATGTCGGAAGGGCCGCGGGGCGACCGGTCGATGCGCCGCCCGTGGGCGGCGTCAGGTGGCGAAGCGATCCGCGCGCAGCGCGGCGAGCGTCTCGGCCGGCACTTGATGCCCGGTGCCGCCGAGGTAATCGCTCACCACTCTAGCAGAGCCGCAGGCGAGGCCCCAGCCGGCCGGCCCGTGACCGAGATTGACGAACACGCGCGGGTGATGCGTCGGCCCGACCACCGGCAGCCCGTCCGGCGACAGCAGCCGCGTGTCCTGCCACGGCAGCGCGGTCGAGATCTTCGCCGCGCCCGGAATCCAGTCGTGGGTGGCCTGGCCGAGCAGCGCCAGCGCCTCGTCGTTGAGCGCGGCCGGCAGCGGTCGGGCCGTGTCCTTCTCGCTTTGCAGCACCGGCGCGCCGCTGATCCGCACGCGCTGATGCATGCGCGTCATGGCGATCCGCTTGATCGAATCGATCACCGTCAGGTGCGGCGCATGTTCCTCGTAGGCGACCGGCGCCGTCAGCGCGTTTACGCGCACCGGATGCAGCGGCAGCGTCACGCCGAGCCGCGCCAGCAGCGGCACGCTGCCGGTGCCGGCCGCGACCACCACGGCATCGGTCGAGATCACGTCGACTTCCTTGCCGCGCGCGCCAAGCCGGTCGCCCGGCTCCGGCGCCAGCTCGACCGCCGCGCGGTTCGCCTCGACGCGGATTGCCGTGACGGTGCGGCCGAACATGAACTGCACGCCGTGCTCGTCGAGCGTCTGCTTGACCAGCTTCGCAAACAGGGGACAGTTCCCGGTGCGCTCGAATTCGAGCAGCACGCCGCCGGCGAACGCGGGATCAACCGGCACCGAATGTTCGAGCGCCGTGCATTCCTCGGCCGTGAGGATCTGGTGCGGGACTTCGTTGGCGCGCAGCAGGTCGAGCGCGGGCTGGGCCTGCTCCCATTCCTGGCGCTCGCGGATCACGTGCAGCACGCCGGAGCGCTGCTCGAACTCGAGGCCGAAGCGGCGCTCGATATCGGCGATCGTCTCGCGCGACAGATCCACCAGCGGCTTGAGTTTCGCGAAATGGGCCGTGAACGCCTCGGGATCGCGCAGCCTGCCAAGCTCGCGCGTGAAGCGGCGCAGCGCGCCGTTCAGGCCCGGCCTGTAGACGCCGCCGCTGCGCAGCGCGCGGCGATGGTGCATGAAGGTCGGGCCGAACCAGACGTCGAGCGGCGTGGGCAGCACGAGGCCGCCATGGCCGTAGGTCGCGCCCTGGGCAACGGTGGCGTGGCGCTCGACGACGCAGACGCGATGGCCGGCGGCACGCAACTGGTAGGCGGTGGCGACGCCGCCGATTCCGCCGCCGATGACGATGACATCCATGTTGTGATTCGATGACGAGCCGCGTCGCGACCCGGAGTCTGGTCTTCCCTTGAGGGCCGTGTGGAACCCGGTGAACCGCGAATGATAGCGCCAAACCGGGTGCTGGCGGATTCGGCCTTGCGGCCGGGGCCGGCGCGCCGCGCCGTGGCGGATTGGACACGATCCGCCGATTCCCCGACCGGGCATGGCTCGCAAGCACCTTGGGCGGGCGCACTTCCGGGTATAATTACGACCTTCCTTTCGCCCCAATGTCGCCGTTTCGCGCGACTCATCGATGTCCGTCCAGCCCATGGCCCACTTCTCGTGTTTCCCCGGCGCCGCCGCCCTGTCCGATTTCCGCCAAGCCCGCCTGCTCGACACGCTCAAGCAGATCGACGGCGATATCGTCGCCATTCGCGGCCAGTACCTGCATTTCGTCAACGCGTCCGACGCGCTCGCCGCCGATGAGGCAGTCCGCATCGATGCGCTGATGCGCTACGGCGCGCCGTTCGAGGCGGCCGCCGAGAAGGGCGCCACCGAAACCTTCATCGTGCTGCCGCGTCTGGGCACCGTGTCGCCGTGGGCCAGCAAGGCAACCGACATCGCGCTGCACTGCGGCCTCGCCAAGGTGCGCCGCATCGAGCGCGGGGTCGAATTCACCGTGACGCTGAAGGCCGGCCTGCTCGGCATGGGCGGCAAGAAGGCCCTGTCGACCGAGGCGCGCGCCGCCGTGGCCGCCGCGCTGCACGACCGCATGACCGAAACCGTGGCGGCCGCCCGCGACGACGCGCACCACCTGTTCGCCGAACTGCCGGCCAAAGCGCTCGGTCGCGTCGACGTGCTCGGCCAGGGCCGCGCCGCGCTGGAAGTGGCCAACGCCGAGCTGGGCCTCGCGCTGGCCGACGACGAGATCGTCTACCTCGTCGACGCGTTCACGAAGCTCGAGCGCAACCCCACCGACGTCGAACTGATGATGTTCGCGCAGGCCAACAGCGAGCACTGCCGCCACAAGATCTTCAACGCCGACTGGACGATCGACGGCGCGAAGCAGGACATGTCGCTGTGCGCGATGATCCGCAACACCGAGAAGATCAGCCCGCAAGGCACGATCGTCGCCTATTCGGACAATTCCTCGATCATGGTCGGCGCGCAGGCCGAGCGCTGGTTCCCGCGCGGCGCGAGCGCCGACGGCCAGCCGGCCGAGCAGTACGGCCGCCACAGCGAGCTCACGCACACGCTGATGAAGGTCGAGACGCACAATCACCCGACCGCGATCTCGCCGTTCTCCGGCGCCGCGACGGGCGCGGGCGGCGAAATCCGCGACGAAGGCGCGACGGGCCGCGGTGCGCGCCCGAAGGCCGGCCTGGCCGGTTTCACGGTCTCGAACCTCGATCTGCCGGACGCGCGCGAAGCCTGGGAAAACGCCCGCGACGCCGCGCAGCCGGTGGCCGAACGCAACCCGGCCGACGCGCACGCGCCGTACGGCCGCCCGGACCGCATCGCCTCGCCGCTGCAGATCATGATCGACGGCCCGCTCGGCGGCGCCGCGTTCAACAACGAATTCGGCCGTCCGAACCTCGGCGGCTACTTCCGCGTCTACGAACAGAACGTCGGCGGCACCGTGCGCGGCTATCACAAGCCGATCATGATCGCCGGCGGCATCGGCAACATCTCCGACGGCCACACCCACAAGCACGACCTGCCGGCCGGCACGCTGCTGATCCAGATCGGCGGCCCCGGCATGCGGATCGGCATGGGCGGCGGCGCGGCCAGCTCGATGGCCACCGGCGCGAACACGACCGAGCTCGATTTCGATTCCGTGCAGCGCGGCAATCCGGAAATCGAACGCCGGGCGCAGGAAGTCATCAACGGCTGCTGGCAGCTCGGCGAGACCAACCCGATCCTGTCGATCCACGACGTCGGCGCGGGCGGCCTGTCGAACGCCTTCCCCGAACTCGTCGACGGCGCCGACAAGGGCGCGAGCTTCGAACTGCGCAAGATCCAGCTCGAGGAAAGCGGCCTGTCGCCGCGCGAGATCTGGTCGAACGAATCGCAGGAGCGCTACGTCCTGGCGATCGCGCCGGCCGATCTGCCGCGTTTCGAGGCGATCTGCGCGCGCGAGCGCTGCCCGTTCGCCGTGATTGGCGTGGCCACCGCGGAGCGCGAACTGAAGCTCGTCGACGACGCCACCGAGGGCGCCGATTCCCATCCCGTCGACATGCCGATGGACGTGCTGCTCGGCAAGCCGCCGAAGATGCACCGCGACGTGACGCGCGTGAGCGTCGAGCGCGCGCCGGTCGACGTGACCGGCCTGTCGCTGGCCGATGCGGCCATCAGCGTGCTCAAGCACCCGACGGTCGGCAGCAAGTCGTTCCTGATCACGATCGGCGACCGTTCGGTCGGCGGCACCACCGTGCGCGACCAGATGGTCGGCCCGTGGCAGGTGCCGGTGGCCGACTGCGCTGTCACCGCGCTTGATTACGCCGGGTTCGCCGGCGAGGCGATGACGATGGCCGAGCGCACGCCGCTGGCCGTGATCGATTCGCCGGCCTCGGGCCGCATGGCGGTGGGCGAGGCGATCACCAACATCGCGTCGGCGCCGATCGCGTCGCTCGACAAGCTCAAGCTGTCGGCCAACTGGATGGCCTCGTGCGGCACCGCCGGCGAGGACGCCGCGCTCTACGACACGGTCAAGGCGATCGGCATGGAGCTGTGCCCGGCGCTCGGCATCGGCATTCCGGTCGGCAAGGATTCGCTGTCGATGAAGACCAAGTGGAACGACGACGGCGTGGCGAAGGAAGTCGTCTCGCCGGTGTCGCTGATCATCTCCGCGTTCGCGCCGGTCGAGGACGTGCGCCGTCACCTGACGCCGCAACTGCGCCGCGTGGCCGATGCCGGCGACAGCGTGCTGATCGCGATCGACCTCGGCCGCGGCAAGCACCGCATGGGCGGCAGCATCCTGGCGCAGGTCACGCAGCAGGTGGGCGACGCCACGCCGGACGTCGACGATCCCGAAGATCTCAAGCGCTTCTTCAACGCGATCCAGGCGCTGAACGCCGACGGCAAGCTGCTGGCGTATCACGACCGCTCGGACGGCGGCCTGTGGGCGACCGTCTGCGAAATGGCGTTCGCGGGCCACGCTGGCGTGTCGTTGAACGTCGACATGCTGACGCTCGATCCGAACCACGAATCCGATTTCGGCGATGCGAAGGACTGGGCGAAGCAGACCAGCGGTCGCCGCGAGGATCGCACGCTGCGCGCGCTGTTCAGCGAGGAGCTGGGCGCCGTGGTGCAGGTGCGTGCCGCCGACCGCGACGCCGTGCTGGCCGCGCTGCGCGAACACGGCCTGTCGACCTGCTCGCAAGTGATCGGCTCGGTCAACGAGCGCGACACGGTGGAAGTGTTCCGCGACGCCAAGAAGATTTACGAAGCGCCGCGCGCCGAACTGCAACGCGCCTGGACCGAAGTGAGCTGGCGCATCGCGCGCCTGCGCGACAACCCGGCCTGCGCCGACGGCGAGTACGGCACGCTGCTCGACGCCGCCGATCCGGGCATGCAGCCGGTGCTGACGTTCGATGCCGCCGACGACGTGGCCGCGCCGTTCATCGCCACCGGCGCGCGTCCGCGCGTCGCGATCCTGCGCGAGCAGGGCGTGAATTCGCACCTCGAAACCGCCTACGCGTTCGATCGCGCCGGCTTCGACGCGCACGACGTCCACATGAGCGACCTGCTGGCCGGTCGCGCCAACCTGGCGGACTTCGCCGGTGCGGCGGCCTGCGGCGGCTTCTCGTACGGTGACGTGCTCGGCGCCGGCGAGGGCTGGGCCAAGACGATCCGCTTCAACGAAGGCCTGGCCGAGATGTTCACGACGTTCTTCGCGCGTCCGGACACGTTCGCGCTCGGCATCTGCAACGGCTGCCAGATGTTGTCGAGCATCGCCTCGATGATCCCCGGCGCCGAAGCCTGGCCGAAGTTCACGCGCAACAAGTCCGAGCAGTTCGAGGCGCGCTTCTCGCTCGTCGAAGTGCAGCCGTCGCCGTCGATCTTCTTCGCCGGCATGGAAGGCTCGCGCATTCCGGTGGCCGTCGCGCACGGCGAAGGTTTCTCCGACTTCTCCCAGCAGGGCGAC
Source organism: Burkholderia gladioli (assembly GCA_009914575.1). Lineage (GTDB taxonomy): Bacteria > Pseudomonadota > Gammaproteobacteria > Burkholderiales > Burkholderiaceae > Burkholderia > Burkholderia gladioli_B. The sequence goes on along the minus strand of WNEB01000014.1, from coordinate 3,280 downwards.
GCCAGCCGCGTGGCCGTGGCGATGCGCTATGTCGATCACCGTGGCCAGGCCACCGAGCGCTACCCGTTCAACCCGAACGGCTCGCCGGTCGGCATCACCTCGGTCACCACGGCCGACGGTCGTTTCACCGTGCTGATGCCGCACACCGAGCGCGTGCACCGCACCGTGCAGATGAGCTGGTCGCCGGAAGGCTGGGGCGAGGCGAGCCCGTGGATGCGCGTGTTCCGCAACGCGCGCCGCTGGATCGGTTGAGTTCCGGCCCGCGGCGCCGGGCGGCGAGGCTCACGGCGAGCCGGCCGCCCGCGCCGCGCGCAACGCAGTTCGTCGAATGGATTTCGGCGCTTCGGACGAGCGCGCCGGCGCTTTCAGGCAGCGCGATTGCCGCCTGAAAGCGCAATGCTTTGCCGCGCGCATGCCTGCGCACGGTGCGGCATAATCGTTCAGGTTTGCATCGGCGGGCGCTCAAGAGGCGCCTGTTGTGGTGCGCACCGGTGCGTCGCGGCGAGCCCAAAGGCCTGATTCGCCACGAACACCGTTTTCCCGGACACTTTCTGTTTCGCTACCACAACAATGCCCGCATACCGTTCCAAAACATCCACCGCCGACCGCAACATGGCAGGCGCGCGCTCGCTCTGGCGCGCCACCGGCATGAAGGACGAAGATTTCTCGAAGCCGATCATCGCGGTCGTCAATTCGTTCACACAGTTCGTGCCCGGCCACGTCCACCTGAAGGACCTCGGCCAACTGGTCGCGCGCGAGATCGAAGCCGCCGGCGGCGTCGCCAAGGAATTCAACACCATCGCCGTCGACGACGGCATTGCGATGGGCCACGACGGCATGCTGTACTCGCTGCCGAGCCGCGACATCATTGCCGACTCGGTCGAGTACATGGTGAACGCGCACTGCGCCGACGCAATGGTCTGCATCTCGAACTGCGACAAGATCACCCCCGGCATGCTGATGGCCGCGATGCGCCTAAACATCCCCGTGATCTTCGTGTCGGGCGGCCCGATGGAAGCCGGCAAGGCCAAGCTGGCCGTGCCCGGCACCAATACCATCCAGATCAAGAAGCTCGACCTGATCGACGCCATGGTGATGGCCGCCGACAGCCGCGTCAGCGACGAGGACGTGGCCGAAGTCGAACGCTCGGCCTGCCCGACCTGCGGTTCGTGCTCGGGCATGTTCACGGCAAACTCGATGAGCTGCCTGACCGAGGCGCTGGGCCTGTCGCTGCCGGGCAACGGCACAGTGGTCGCCACGCACGCCGACCGCGAGCAACTGTTCAAGCGCGCCGGCAGCCGCATCGTGGAACTGGCCCGCCAGTACTACGAGCAGGAAGACGAAAATGTGCTGCCGCGCTCGGTCGGCTTCAAGGCGTTCGAGAACGCGATCACGCTCGATATCGCGATGGGCGGCTAGACCAACACGATTCTTCACTTGTTGGCGATCGCGCAGGAAGCCGAGATCGATTTCTAGAGGAACGACATCGACCGCCTGTCGCGCACCGTGCCGCATCTCTGCAAGGTCGCGCCGAACACCAACAAGTACCACATCGAAGACGTGCATCGCGCCGGCGGCATCATGGCGATCCTCGGCGAGCTCGAGCGCGCCGGCAAGCTGACACCGACGTGCCGACCGTGCACGCGCCGACGCTCGGCGACGCGCTCAAGCAGTGGGATATCGCGCTGACCGACGACGCAGCCGCGCAGAAGTTCTGGCTCTCTTGAAATTTGAGTGGGTGAAAAGGGCCGCCGGGGTACGAAAACCTACGTCGCAAAAAGGTATCTTCCCACCCCTAGCCCCCGCCCCAAGGCGGGGAAGTCCTCGCCGCCGGACGGGCTCGTAGATTTCTCCGCATCAAGGGTTCGCTGCGCCGGGCTTCGCCCGCCCTTGACCCGGAAAAATCCACCCACTCGAAATTGAAGAGAGGCTAGGAAATCAGCTGCTGGATGCCACGCGTGCCGCGCTCGATGTCGCGCGACATGCCGCCCGTCTGCCGGTCGAGGTGAAAACAGGCCGTGCAGATGCCGGAACACCTGCAGCGCGAGCTGGCGCACCGCGCTCTCGGTCACTTTCGCGAACAGGATCTCGCGCAGCTCGGTAAACAGCGAGGTGGACAGCCGCACCAGCGCATACGCCACCACCAGCAGCCCGATGCCGCCCGCCAGCACGATCGGCGCCGAATGCTCGGCGCGGCCCAGCGCCTGCAAATGCAGGACCGGCGTCAAGCCGTCGACGATCCGCTTCATGACGATCGGCACGCCGAGGTTGGCCAGCTTCGCGCCGATCAGGCACGACAGCGCGAGCAGCACCCGCGCCTTGTAGGTGGTCAGGTAGGGCAGCAACGAACGGATCGTCTGCCAATCGTTGCGCGGCCCGGCGGCGGCCGGCGCGGGTTCGGTGGAAGCGGGAAAGCGACGCATGGGGGGGTGCGCATGCCGTCGACGCAAGGCCGGACACGCGCTTTCTCGTACAATTTCAGAATCCTGCATTGTCGCAGAAGCCGATTCGCGTCGCTGCCCTCCGACCGCGCCGCGCCGACCGTCACCGAGTGGAACCCCCGTCATGACCGAATCGTCGCCGCAACTCCCGCAACAGCAGCCCACGCTGCGCGTCGTCCCGCAACCGTCCGAGGCGAACGTCCACGGCGACGTGTTCGGCGGCTGGATCATGTCGCAAGTCGACATCGCCTCGATCCCGGCCAGCCGCCGCGCCAACGGCCGCGTGGCGACGGTGGCGGTGAACTCCTTCGTGTTCAAGCAGCCGGTGTTCGTCGGCGATCTGGTCAGCTTCTACACGCACATCGTCAAGACCGGCAACCCCTCGATCACGATCGGCGGTGGTGCCCCAAACGTAGTTGAAGGTTGAAGGCGGCGGTTCCCGTAGGAATCCGAGAGAATCGGGTTTCCAGGACCACCCTCCCGAATAGGAGAACCGCCGAAATGAAGCCTACCAAGAAACCGAACCGTCGTGCTGATGCTGAGTGTCGTGTTGTTGGTAAACAAGAGCACGAAGCGCTGCGCGCGGGCCTTGCCGAGCAAGCCCAGTTGCTGCTGCCGATGCTCGAGCTGATCCGGAACACGCGGATCAGCGTTGATGAGCTGATGTACGACGCTGGCCGGGCGCTCGTCGAGCAGTTGCTGATGGTGTCGACCGGAGAAGTCGCCGGCGAAAAACATGCCGGACGCGCCGGTGGCGACGTGCGCTGGCACGGCACACAGCGTGGCCGGATCGTGATGGATGAACGCAAGTTGCAAGTCCAACGACCTCGGCTGCGGGA
>WNEB01000139.1 GCA_009914575.1 Burkholderia gladioli | reverse complement strand
CAACTGGGCTTGCTCGGCAAGGCCCGCGCGCAGCGCTTCGTGCTCTTGTTTACCAACAACACGACACTCAGCATCAGCACGACGGTTCGGTTTCTTGGTAGGCTTCATTTCGGCGGTTCTCCTATTCTGGAGGTTGGTCCTGGAAACCCGATTCTCTCGGATTCCTACGGGAACCGCCGCCTTCAACCTTCAACTACGTTTGGGACACCGCCAGAATAGCGGCCAACCTGTTGGATAAGCCGTTGCGGAAAAGCCGTCATGTTCGCGACTTTTTACCGAGACTGGCTTGAGTTCCCGGCAAATTGGGCGATTTGTCTGTTATTTCGTCCTTCTGCCGGGATTTTTACAGGCTGCGCCGGTTATGGCGACCGCTTATCCAACAGGTCGTGCGATGCGCGCTCCCGCTTCTTACAGGCGGTCGCGCCCGAGCCCAATCGCCCGATCGTGAATTCTTTTCACACTTAGGGGCTTGTATGACTAACGCAGCAAACGTCGCAAAGGACCAGGCGTATGTAATCCCGTTCGAGCAGTTGCGGATGACCGATGTCGAGATCGTCGGGGGCAAGAATGCCTCCCTCGGCGAAATGATCAGCCAGCTTTCGCAAGCTGGCGTTCTCGTACCCACGGGTTTCGCGACGACGGCTCTCGCGTTCCGCGACTTCCTCGCTCACAACGACCTCACCGATCGCATCGCGAAACGCCTCGAGTCGCTCGATATCGACGACTTGAAGGCGCTCGCGGTCGCGGGTGCGGAAATCCGCAAGTGGATCGTCGACGCACCGCTGCAGCCGCGTCTCGAGGCCGAAATCCGTGAACAGTTCGTCGTGCTGTGCAACAGTTCGCCCGAAGAGCTGTCGTTCGCCGTGCGTTCGTCGGCCACCGCCGAGGATCTGCCGGACGCCTCGTTCGCCGGTCAGCAGGAATCCTATCTGAACGTCGTCGGCATCGAGGACGTGCTCGACCGCATGAAGAACGTGTTCGCGTCGCTCTACAACGACCGCGCGATCTCGTACCGCGTCCACAAGGGCTTCACGCACGCCGAAGTGGCGCTGTCGGTCGGCGTGCAGCGCATGGTCCGTTCGGACGTCGGCGCGGCCGGCGTGATGTTGACGATCGACACCGAATCGGGCTTCAAGGACGCCGTGTTCGTCACGTCGAGCTACGGCCTGGGCGAAACCGTCGTGCAGGGGGCAGTGAACCCGGACGAGTTCTACGTCTTCAAGACCACGCTCGCGCAGGACAAGTACCCGATCATCCGCCGCTCGATCGGCTCGAAGCTGATCAAGATGGAATTCACGCAGCCGGGCGAGCCGGGCCGCGTGAAGACGGTCGACGTGCCGGGCGAGCAGCGCAACCGCTACTCGATCACCGACGAAGACGTGATCGAGCTGGCCAAGTACGCCGTCATCATCGAAAAGCACTACGAGCGTCCGATGGACATCGAATGGGGCAAGGACGACCGCGACGGCAAGATCTTCATCCTTCAGGCGCGTCCGGAAACGGTCAGGAGCCAGGCAAGCGGCAAAGCCGAGCAGCGCTTCAAGCTCAAGGGCCAGTCGCAGGTGCTGGCGACGGGCCGCGCGATCGGCCAGAAGATCGGCGCGGGCCCCGTGCGCGTGATCAACGATCCGTCGGAAATGGATCGCGTGCAGCCGGGCGACGTGCTGGTGGCCGACATGACCGACTCGAACTGGGAGCCGGTGATGAAGCGCGCCTCGGCGATCATCACGAACCGCGGCGGCCGTACCTGCCACGCGGCGATCATCGCGCGCGAACTGGGCGTGCCGGCCGTGGTCGGCTGCGGCGACGCCACCGACGTGCTGAAGGACGGCGCGCTGGTCACGGTGTCGTGCTCGGAAGGCGACGAAGGCAAGATTTACGACGGCCTGCTCGAAACCGAAGTGACCGAAGTGCAGCGCGGCGAACTGCCGACCGTTCCGGTCAAGATCATGATGAACGTCGGCAACCCGCAGCTCGCGTTCGACTTCTCGCAGCTGCCGAACGCCGGCGTCGGCCTCGCGCGTCTCGAGTTCATCATCAACAACAACATCGGCGTTCACCCGAAGGCGATCCTCGAGTATCCGAACATCGATGCCGACCTGAAGAAGGCCGTCGAAAGCGTTGCGCGCGGCCACGCCTCGCCGCGTGCGTTCTACGTCGACAAGCTGATGGAAGGCATCGCCACGATCGGCGCGGCGTTCTATCCGAAGCCCGTGATCGTGCGGCTGTCCGACTTCAAGTCGAACGAGTACAAGAAGCTGATCGGCGGTTCGCGCTACGAGCCGGACGAGGAAAACCCGATGCTGGGTTTCCGCGGCGCCTCGCGCTACATCGCCGAGGATTTCGCGCAGGCCTTCGAAATGGAATGCATCGCGCTCAAGCGCGTGCGTGACGAGATGGGCCTGACCAACGTCGAGATCATGGTGCCGTTCGTGCGGACCGTGAAGCAGGCGGAGCGCGTTGTCGGCCTGCTGGCCAAGTACGGCCTCAAGCGCGGTGAAAACGGCCTGCGCCTGATCATGATGTGCGAAGTGCCGTCGAACGCGATCCTGGCCGAGCAGTTCCTCGAGTTCTTCGACGGCTTCTCGATCGGCTCGAACGACCTGACGCAGCTCACGCTCGGTCTCGACCGCGATTCGGGCATGGAACTGCTGGCCGTCGATTTCGACGAACGCGACCCGGCCGTCAAGTTCATGCTCAAGCGCGCGATCGACGCCTGCCGCAAGCTCGACAAGTACGTCGGCATCTGCGGTCAGGGCCCGTCCGATCACCCGGATTTCGCGCAATGGCTGACCGAAGAGGGCATCCTGTCGATCTCGCTGAACCCGGATACGGTCATCGATACGTGGCAGGCGCTGGCGAAGTCGGCAAAGTAATCGGGCGCTCTTGAAATTTGAGTGGGTGAAAAGGGCCGCCGGGGTACGAAAACCTACGTCGCAAAACGGTATCTTCCCACCCCTAGCCCCGCCCCAAGGCGGGGAAGTCCTCGCCGACGGACGGGCTCGTAGATTTCTCCGGGTCAAGGGTTCGCTGCGCCGGGCTTCGCCCGCCCTTGACCCGGAAAAATCCACCCACTCGAAATTCAAGAGAGGCAGTAATCGTTTGATCTGCCCTCCGGTCGTTCGCGACCGAGGGGCCGGAACAGGCTCTGGTCTGTGCTATAAACACCCCGGTAATCCCGGGGTGTTTTCGTTTGGAGGCCGACATGCAGGCAGCGCAGTGGTTCTGGTGGATCGGCGTCGGCGTGCTGGCCGTTGCCGAGTTGCTGACGGGCACGTTCTATCTGCTGATGATCGCGATCGGGTTTGCCGCGGGCGGGCTCGTGCATCTGGCCGGAGGCCCACTGCACTGGCAGGTCGCCGCCGCGGCGATCGTGTCGGTGCTGCTGCTCGTGGCGCTGCGGCGCTCCGGCATCGGGCGGCGCCAGAAGCGCGACGCGTCCGCCAATCCCGACGTGAATCTCGACATCGGCGCCACCGTGACGGTTCAGCACTGGCGCAACCGCCGGGCGCGCGCACCGTATCGCGGCGCCGCCGACTGGGACATCGAACTCGCCGAAGGCGAGCGCGACGATGCGCAGCTCTACGAGGCGCGTGCAGTACGGGGAAACTGCCTGATCGTCGCCGCCAAGGCCCGGAACTGAGAGCCGGGCCCGATCCTTGCTCAATCGATATAACAAAGGAGGTAAGCCGTCATGCCAGCGCTCGTATTCTGGGTCGTGGTTCTCGTGATCGTGTTCGTTATCGTGTCGAAGACGGTCAAGATCGTGCCGCAGCAACACGCGTGGGTGCTCGAACGCTTCGGCCGCTATCACGCGACGTTGTCCCCGGGGCTGAACATCGTGCTGCCGTTCGTCGACCGGATCGCCTATCAACACATCCTCAAGGAGATCGCGCTCGACGTGCCGAGCCAGGTCTGCATCACGCGCGACAACACGCAACTGCAGGTGGACGGCGTGCTGTACTTCCAGGTGACCGACCCGATGAAGGCGTCGTACGGATCGAGCAACTTCGTGCTGGCGATCACGCAGCTGTCGCAAACCACGCTGCGCTCGGTGATCGGCAAGCTCGAACTCGACAAGACCTTCGAGGAACGCGATTTCATCAACCACAGCATCGTGTCGTCGCTCGACGAAGCCGCGTCGAACTGGGGCGTCAAGGTGCTGCGCTACGAGATCAAGGATCTGACGCCGCCGAAGGAAATCCTGCACGCGATGCAGGCGCAGATCACGGTCGAGCGCGAGAAGCGCGCGCTGGTGGCGGCTTCCGAGGGGCGCAAGCAGGAGCAGATCAACCTGGCTTCGGGCGCGCGCGAGGCGGCGATCCAGAAATCCGAAGGCGAACGGCAGGCCGCGATCAATCAGGCGCAGGGCGAGGTCGCGGCGATCCTGGCGGTGGCCGAGGCCAACGCCGAGGCGATCCGCAAGATCGCCGACGCCATCCAGTCGCAGGGCGGCATGGACGCGGTGAACCTGAAGGTGGCCGAGCAGTACGTGGGCGCGTTCGGCAATCTGGCCAAGCAGGGCAACACGATGATCGTGCCGTCGGACATGTCCGATCTCAGCACGGCGATCGCCTCGGCGCTGACGATCGTCAAGCGCGGCACGCCGGGCGCGGCGGCCAAGGGCTGATCGAAACGAGCCTGTCAGAAATTTTGTGTGTGAGGCGAGGCATACGATGTCGATCTCGACAAGGAGAATGAAATGAACGCGTCCCGCCCCGTGACCGAGTGAGCGAAGAATGAGGGCGGATCCTCACGGGCCAACGGCATCGATGTGCCCTGGTGGAAAATGCACGCATTTCCCGGCAACCGGAGGATCCACGATGAACAGTATGGCCGTAGATGTCGACATCGCCAAGCAGGTATTCCAAGTGCATTACGTTGACCGGGAAACTGGCGAGATCGTGAACAAGGCAATCAAGCGAGCGAAATTTCTTGAGCACTTCGCGAACCGTGCAGCCTGTCTTATC
>WNEB01000138.1 GCA_009914575.1 Burkholderia gladioli | reverse complement strand
CGCAGCGCCTTCGAGCCGTCGATCACGAACAGATACTCCCGGTCCGTTGCCAGGCCGCGCTCGATCAGGCTGTTCAGCAGATCCTTGACGACCTCCGTGTTCTCACTGGACCCGCTCACCAGCCCCATCAGGTGCTTGCGGGCATCGCTCTCGACGGCTCTCTTGAAATTTGAGTGGGTGAAAAGGGCCGCCGGGGTACGAAAACCTACGTCGCAAAACGGTATTTTCCCACCCCTAGCCCCGCCCCAAGGCGGGGAAGTCCTCGCCGCCGGACGGGCTCGGGGGCCAGGCGGCGCAAGGCTTTGCCTGGCCCGAGCCCTCAAGCGTTCTCGTAGATTTCTCCGCATAAAGGGTTCGCTGCGCCGGGCTTCGCCCGCCCTTGACCCGGAAAAATCCACCCACTCGAAATTCAAGAGAGGCTTCTCGCTTTTTGAAGCCGCGTATTATTCGGAGATCATCCGCGCCGGCATTCAGGCGGTGTCGCGCGGGCAGGTGAACGCGGCGTTCGCGCTCGGCATGAGCTACGCGCAGGCGATGCGTCTCGTGATCCTGCCGCAGGCGTTCCGCGCCATGGTGCCGTTGCTGCTGACGCAGGCGATCGTGCTGTTTCAGGACACCTCGCTCGTCTACGTGATCAGCCTTGCGGATTTCTTCCGTACCGCCAGCAATATCGGCGATCGCGACGGCACCACCGTCGAGATGGTCCTGTTCGCCGGCGCCTGTTATTTCGTCGTGTGCGTGATCGCCTCCGCACTCGTCAAGGGTCTTCAGAAAAAGGTCACAAGATGATTTCCATCAAGAACGTTTCGAAGTGGTACGGCCAGTTTCAGGTGCTGACCGACTGCACGACGGAAGTGAAGAAGGGCGAAGTGGTGGTGGTGTGCGGGCCGTCGGGCTCGGGCAAATCCACGCTGATCAAGACGGTGAACGGCCTCGAACCGTTCCAGCAGGGCGAGATCCTCGTCAACGGCGATTCGGTGGGCGACAAGCGCACGAACCTGTCGAAGCTGCGCTCGAAGGTCGGCATGGTGTTCCAGCACTTCGAACTGTTCCCGCATCTGTCGATCACGGAAAATCTGACGCTCGCGCAGATCAAGGTGCTCGGCCGCGGCAAGGACGAGGCCAACGAAAAGGGCCTGCGCCTGCTCGACCGAGTGGGCCTGAAGGCGCATGAGCACAAGTTCCCGGGGCAGTTGTCGGGCGTCCAGCAGCAGCGCGTGGCGATTGCGCGCGCGCTGTCGATGGATCCGATCGCGATGCTGTTCGACGAGCCCACCTCGGCGCTCGATCCCGAGATGATCAACGAGGTGCTCGACGTGATGGTCGAGCTGGCGCAGGAAGGCATGACGATGATGTGCGTGACGCACGAAATGGGCTTCGCGAAGGAGGTGGCCCATCGCGTGATCTTCATGGACAAGGGCGCCATCGTCGAAGACGACCGCAAGGACGAATTCTTCGCGAACCCGAAGTCGGATCGCGCCAAGGATTTCCTCGCGAAGATCCTGCACTGAGTTCGGCGGCAAGCGTCGCATGAAAAAACGCCCGGCATTGCTCCGGGCGTTTTTCGTTGAAGCGGGGAACGCGCCGCGATCGCGGCGGTGCGACTCAGAAATCGACGGGATCGTCGCCGCTGGCCATCGCCGCGGCGGCGGCCAGCGTGGTGTCGCCGGCGGCCGTTGCCGCAACCGTTGCGCCGCCGCGCGGGCAATTCAGCGAGGACGACGGGTCGAGCGACGGATTGCGCAGCTTTTCCAGCACGATCTCGGGCACCTTCACGCGCGTTTGCGCGGCCACGTCGCCGCACTGGAACATCCTCAGCTCGCCCGGCTCGAACGTGGTCCAGACTTCGTCGTGGGTCAGCGGCTGGGTGGCGATCACGGCGACGCGATCCTCGGGCGTGGTGTATGCCTCTCTTGAATTTCGAGTGGGTGGATTTTTCCGCATCAAGGGTTCGCTGCGCCGGGCTTCGCCCGCCCTTGACCCGGAAAAATCCACCCACTCGAAATTCAAGAGAGGCGGTTATCTTCGAAGAAGGCGATGCCCCAACCGTCCGCGTGATGATCCGTCAGTCCGCCGCGGGCCGCGAAACCGGTAAACGAGAAGGTCACGTCCGTCGGCTCGGCGCAGTTCATTCCGAAGAGTTGGCACATAGGTGTTGCTGCAGGTCTGGCGGGTAGGGACGCCGGGCGGAACCGGTACAATGACGGTTTCAAGCATACACCCAGCCCCGGGCGGCAAAAAGCGGAACCGCGCTCGCACGACATCGTGTTGCGGTTTTCCGCCACTTGGCAGCGCGGGGCGCGGCTGCGGCAGCCGCGCCCGCTGCTGCGCCCCGCCTATCCCTACGACGCCCCATGACCGCCCAGAACGCCGCCTCCGCTCCCGTCTCCTCGCTGACTCTCGCCCGTCCCGACGACTGGCACCTTCACGTGCGCGACGGCGCGATGCTGGCCGCCGTGCTGCCGCACACCGCGCGCCAGTTCGACCGCGCGATCATCATGCCGAACCTGAAGCCGCCCGTGACCACCACGGCGCAGGCCGAAGCCTACCGCGCGCGCATTCTCGCCGCGCTGCCGGCCGGCATGACGTTCGAACCGCTGATGACGCTCTATCTCACCGACAACACGCCTGGCGACGAGATCCGCCGCGCCAAGGCGAGCGGTTTCGTGCACGGCGTGAAGCTGTATCCGGCCGGCGCGACCACCAATTCGGACGCCGGCGTGACCGATCTGCGCAAGTGCGCGGGCGCGCTCGAGGCGATGCAGGAAGTGGGCATGCCGCTGCTGGTGCACGGCGAGGTGACCAATGCCGACATCGATCTGTTCGATCGCGAGAAGGTGTTCATCGACCGCGTGATGACGCCGCTGCGCCGCGATTTCCCGGCGCTGAAGGTGGTGTTCGAGCACATCACCACCAAGGACGCCGCCGAGTACGTGCGCGACGCCGATGCCGCACCGGGCACGCTCGGCGCGACGATCACGGCGCATCATCTGCTCTACAACCGCAACGCGATCTTTACGGGCGGGATTCGTCCGCATTACTACTGCCTGCCGGTGCTCAAGCGCGAGACGCATCGCGTCGCGCTGGTCGAAGCCGCCACCTCGGGCAACGCGCGCTTCTTCCTCGGCACCGACAGCGCGCCGCACGAAAAGAACGCCAAGGAAGCCGCCTGCGGCTGCGCGGGCTGCTACACGGCGCTGCATGCGCTCGAACTGTACGCCGAGGCGTTCGATCAGGCCGGCGCGCTCGACAAGCTCGAAGGCTTCGCGAGCTTCTTCGGCGCCGATTTCTACGGCCTGCCGCGCGCGACCGAGACGGTCACGCTGCTGCACGAAACGTGGCAACTGCCGGCCACGGTCGAGGCTGGCGATACGTCCGTCGTGCCGCTGCGCGGCGGCGAATCGATCGGCTGGCGTCTCGCGTGACATCGGCGACCGGCGGCCAACGCGCGGCCGGATTCGACTCGATCGACTGGGCCGCGCCATGGCTCGCGCCGTTTGCGGCGCGCGGCCCGCGCTGGCAGGCCGCGGCGCTGGCCGGCGAAGCCGCCTGGCTCGCGGCGCTCGGCGATGACGCCGCCGCGGCCGGTTTTGCCACCGGGCGCGGCCAGCCGCTGCACTTCATCGAACAGGCCGCGCTGCCGGTCGGCGTGGCCTACGAAACGCAGATCGCCGTCACGGGCGGCGTGCCCACCCGCCACAATCTCCACGATTTCTTCAATGCGCACGTCTGGTTCGCGTATCCGCGGATCAAGGCGGCGATCAACGCACGCCAGTCGGCCGCCCATCGATGCGCTCGGCGTGGGCGGCGAACGCGGCGGCCTGCGCGACGCGCTGACCTTGCTCGACGAGAACGGCGCGCTGTTCGTGACCGCCGATCCGGCGCTCGGCGCCGCGCTGCGAGGGTTCGGCTGGCGGGCGCTGTTCGTCGAGAACCGGGCCGCCTGGGGGCGTGCCTGCGAACTGCGGCTGGTCGGGCACGCGCTGCTCGAAAAGCTCGTGCAGCCGTACAAGGCCTGCACGGCCCATGCGTGGATCGTCGAGGCGCCGCCGGCGTACTTCGACTGGGACGAAGGCGCGGGGCGCGGCTGGCTCGCCGCGCATGCGGCGGCCGGTTTCGACGCGCGGCTGCCGTCGAGCCGCGGCTTCGCGCCGTTGCCGGTGCTCGGCGTGCCGGGCTGGTGGCCGGCCAACGACGACCCCGGTTTCTACGACGACACGCAGGTGTTTCGCCCGGGCCGGCGGACCGCGCCATAACCGGCGGCGGCACGGGCGATTGCCCCCGCGTCAGAATAGTTGTCGCCCGGATAGGATCTGGAAATCCGGGGGTGCTATGAGGACGAGGAGTGGCAAAGTACAGACAGGCATTCAAGGACAAGGTGGTTGCAAGGTTGTTGCCGCCGGAGAGCGCGCCAGTTGAAGATGTCGCGCAGGAAACACGTGTGAGCGTAAGGACGCTGGAGCGGTGGCGCAGTGAGTCGCTGTCCAGCCCCGCCCGCGAGCGGGGCTGGACAGCGGCATCGCGACTGGACGCGGTGCTCACCACCGCCGCGCTGGACGAGGCATCGCGCAACGCCTGGTGTCGCGAGAACGGCGTGTATCCGCAGGAGCTTGCCGCATGGCGGGAAGCGGCCACGCAGGCGCTGGCAGACCCGGAAGACGTGCGCGCCACGCCGCAGCAAACGAAAGCGGATCGCCGCCGGATCAAGGAGCTCGAACGGGAGGTTCGACGCAAGGACAAAGCGCTCGCCGAGACGACAGCGTTGCTGGTGCTGTCAAAAAAACTGCCTCTCTTGAAATTTGAGTGGGTGAAAAGGGCCGCCGGGGTACGAAAACCTACGTCGCAAAACGGTATCTCCCCACCCCTAGCCCCGCCCCAAGGCGGGGAAGTCCTCGCCGCCGGACGGGCTCGGGGGCCAGGCGGCGCAAGGCTTTGCCTGGCCCGAGCCCTCAAGCGTGCTCGTAGATTTCTCCGCATCAAGGGT
>WNEB01000137.1 GCA_009914575.1 Burkholderia gladioli | reverse complement strand
TGACCGTGGTAGCCAATACTGCTCGCGCGAGCACCGCGCCCTGTTGGAGCAATACGCTTTGATCGCCAGCATGAGTGCCAGAGGCAACTGCTACGACAACGCAGCAATGGAGAGTTGGAACCACAGTCTGAAGGTCGAGGCCATCCATGGTGAACACCTCGCCACACGGGAGCAGGCCAAGGCTCATGTGTTTGACTACATTGAGGTTGACTACAATCGGATCCGGCTGCACTCGACCCTGGGCTACCTCAGCCCAGAGCAGTACGAGCTGGCCAATGTCGCTTAGATAGGTGTCCGTAAATCAGGGGCAAGATCACATCAAGGGTTCGCTGCGCCGGGCTTCGCCCGCCCTTGACCCGGAAAAATCCACCCACTCGAAATTCAAGAGAGGCTAAAAAACGCGCTCCGTGGAGCGCGTTTCCGGCAAAGCGGGTTGGCGCGATTGCTCGCGCCGACCGGCTGGCTTACTTCAGTACCGCTGCAACCGCGTTGGCGACGGCGTCGATGTTGCGCGTATTGAGCGCGGCCACGCAGATCCGGCCGGTGCCCACTGCGTAGATGCCGAACTCTTCGCGCAGACGATCGACTTGTGCCGACGTCAGGCCCGAGTACGAGAACATGCCGCGTTGAGCATTGATGAAGCTGAAGTCGCGGTCCACGCCGCTAGCCTTCAGGCGTTCGACCAGGCCGTTGCGCATCGCGCGGATACGATCGCGCATCTCGCCGAGTTCCTGCACCCACGAAGCGTACAGGTCCGGCGAGGTCAACACGGCTGCAACGAGTGCGCCGCCGTGGGTCGGCGGGTTCGAGTAGTTCGTGCGGATCACTCGCTTCAGCTGCGAGAGCACGCGCGTGGCTTCGTCCTTGCTCGCGGTGATGATCGACAGCGCGCCGATACGCTCGCCGTAGAGCGAGAACGACTTCGAAAAAGACGACGACACGAACACGTTCAGGTCGGCCGCGGCGAACAAGCGCACGGCTGCCGAGTCGGCTTCGAGGTCTTCGCCAAAGCCCTGGTAGGCGATGTCGAGGAACGGCACGAGTTGGCGTGCCTTGACCGTTTCCACAACCTTCGCCCATTGCGCTTCGGTGAGATCGACGCCGGTCGGGTTGTGGCAGCAGGCGTGCAGCACGACGATCGTACCGGCTGCATAGCTGTTCAGTGCGCCGAGCATGGCGTCGAAGTTCACGCCGTGGGTGGCGGCGTCGTAGTACGGATAGGCGTCGACCTTGAAGCCGACCGTCTCGAACAGCGCGCGGTGGTTTTCCCAGCTCGGATCGCTGATTGCGGCCTTGGCGTTCGGGTTCAGCGTGCGCAGGAAATCCGCGCCGATCTTCAGCGCGCCCGTGCCGCCGATGGCTTGCGCCGTCACGACGCGACCGGCTGCGATCAGCGGCGAATCGTTGCCGAGCAGCAGCTTTTGAACCGCGGCGTCATAGGCCGCGATGCCGTCGATCGGCAGATAGCCGCGCGGCAGGCCGGCTTCGATGCGCACCTTTTCCGCGTCGCGCACCGCACGCAACAGCGGGATATTGCCTTCTTCGTTGGTGTACACGCCAACGCCGAGGTTCACCTTGGTCGGGCGCGTATCGGCATTGAAGGCTTCGTTGAGGCCCAGGATCGGGTCGCGGGGGGCGAGTTCGACAGCGGAAAAGAGCGACATGATGATTTCGCAGCAAGGGTAGTGGAATGCAATCGGGGTCCGGTTCGCGCTTGGCGGGTGCAAAGTGCAGGCGCACGCCGAAGGCCGCGGCTGCCGGAGCGAATCGCGTCATTGTAGCGAATTGCGCTGTGGTTTCGGCCAAAGCCGGGACGGAGATGCAGGTATAGCGGGACGAAAACCGGGCGCGAAAGAATGCAAAACCGGCGTTGGCCCGTGGCACAAGCTCGTGCCGAGCCTGTCGGTCCGGCATGCCGGTGCGCCTAACGGTCAGCCCGGCAATGGGCGAAGCGCTAAAATACTCTTTTGCACGCAGCCAGGCTCTCGCTCCATGTCCGAACATTCCCCCGAAGTTTCCGCCGAACTCGACGAATCGAAGTTCGCGACGTTCGACGGTTCGCCGTTCCAGCTCTATCAGCCGTATCCGCCGGCCGGCGATCAGCCCACGGCGATCGCCACGTTGGTGGAGGGCGTGGAGGACGGCCTGTCGTTCCAGACGCTGCTCGGCGTGACGGGCTCCGGCAAGACGTTCACGATGGCCAACACGATCGCGCGGCTCGGTCGTCCGGCCATCGTGTTTGCGCCGAACAAGACGCTCGCCGCGCAGCTGTATGCCGAGTTCCGCGAGTTCTTCCCGCGCAATGCGGTCGAGTATTTCGTTTCGTACTACGACTATTACCAGCCGGAAGCCTATGTGCCGCAGCGCGACCTGTTCATCGAAAAGGACTCGTCGATCAACGAGCACATCGAGCAGATGCGGCTGTCGGCCACCAAGAGCCTGATGGAGCGGCGCGACGTGGTGATCGTGGCCACCGTGTCGGCGATCTACGGTATCGGCAACCCGTCCGAATATCACCAGATGATCCTGACGCTGCGCGCCGGCGACCGGCTCGGCCAGCGCGACGTCATCGCGCGGCTGATCGCGATGCAGTACACGCGCAACGAGCAGGATTTCCAGCGCGGCACGTTCCGCGTTCGCGGCGACACGATCGACATCTTCCCGGCCGAACACGCCGAGATGGCGGTGCGCGTCGAGTTGTTCGACGACGAAGTCGAGACGCTGCAACTGTTCGATCCGCTGACGGGCAGGGTGCGTCAGAAGATCCCGCGCTTCACGGTCTATCCGTCGTCGCACTACGTCACGCCGCGCGACACGGTGATGCGCGCGATCGAGACGATCAAGGAGGAACTGCGCGAGCGCCTCGAATTCTTCCATTCGGACAACCGTCTGGTCGAGGCGCAACGGCTCGAGCAGCGCACGCGCTTCGATATCGAAATGCTGCAGGAGCTGGGTTTCTGCAAGGGCATCGAGAACTACTCGCGGCATTTCTCGGGCGCGGCGGCCGGCGAGCCGCCGCCGACGCTGGTCGACTATCTGCCGTCCGACGCGCTGATGCTGCTCGACGAATCGCACGTGCTGATCGGTCAGCTGAACGGCATGTACAACGGCGATCGCGCGCGTAAGGAAAATCTCGTCAATTACGGCTTCCGCCTGCCGTCGGCGCTCGACAACCGGCCGCTGAAATTCCCCGAATTCGAACGCAAGATGCGTCAGGTCGTGTTCGTGTCGGCCACGCCGACCGATTACGAGCAGCGCGTGTCGGGCCAGACGGCAGAGCAGGTGGTGCGGTCGACCGGCCTCGTCGATCCCGAGATCGAGGTGCGGCCGGCCACCACCCAGGTGGACGACGTGCTGGCCGAGATCAACGAGCGCGTGAAGGCCGGCGAGCGCGTGCTGATCACCACGCTGACCAAGCGGATGGCCGAGCAGTTGACCGAATTCCTGTCGGATCACGGCATCAAGGTACGCTATCTGCACAGCGACATCGACACGGTCGAGCGGGTCGAAATCATCCGCGACTTGCGGCTCGGCACGTTCGACGTGCTGGTGGGAATCAACCTGCTGCGCGAAGGCCTCGATATTCCCGAGGTGTCGCTGGTGGCGATTCTCGACGCCGACAAGGAAGGCTTCCTGCGCGCCGAGCGCTCGCTGATCCAGACGATCGGCCGCGCGGCGCGGAACGTGAACGGCAAGGCGATTCTGTACGGCGACAAGATCACCGATTCGATGCGTCGCGCGATCGACGAGACCGAACGCCGCCGTGTCAGCCAGATCGCCCACAACGAGGCGCTCGGCATCACGCCGCGCGGCGTGGTGAAGCGGATCAAGGACATCATCGACGGCGTCTACAACGCCGACGAGGCGCGCGCCGAATTGAAGGAGGCGCAGCAGCGGGCGAAGTTCGAGGACATGTCCGAGAAGCAGCTCGCCAAGGAAATCAAGCGCCTCGAAAAGCAGATGACCGACTACGCGAAGAACCTCGAATTCGAGAAGGCCGCGCAAACGCGCGATCAGCTCGCGGTATTGCGCGAGCGCGTATTCGGGGCCAATGTCGGCGATCGTCTCGAAGGCGCAAGCTGATTCGCTCCGGCACGGATTCGGCCGTGATCGCGACCGGATCCGTGCATGTTCGGCATGCCATTCCGGCATCGCGTCGCACTTGCGTCGGCCCTTCGGGCGTCTTCCGAAATCCTTTCTGCGTCAAAGGCTTGAAATTATTCCCCCTTTGTTTCGCATGCGATTCAATGCTAAACTCGCCAATTATTGAGAATGGTTCGCATTAACGTTCTTGCTTATTCTGTCGCGCGGTAGGAGCCGGGCGACGTTTGGCGGCCTCAAATCTGAAGTGCAACACCTTCGCCAACCGGTAAAGTCCGCGAATGGCAAAGAGAACGTACCAACAACTGCAACCTGAAGAACGTATGCGAATCGATTTCTGGCGGGACGAGCGATTGAGCTCCCCCTCGACGTTGAGTCGCGAACTGGCCCGCAACACGCAGACCAACGGCCTGTACTGCCCACGTGTCGCCCAAGCGGCTCGCATCGCCCGACGGCAAGCCGCCCGACCGCCGTTGAAGCTCGCACCCGATTCGATCCTTTGGGGTGTCGTTTGCCAGCGCTTGCGCGAGCGCCAGTGGTCGCCCCAGGAGATTGCCGCTACCCTGAAGCGCACTTTCCCTGACGACCCGAGCCTGCACGTGTCCCACGAAACGATTTACAACGCCATCTACGCTCAGCCTCGCGGCGACCTGCGCCGCGAACTGATTGCCTGCCTGCGCGGCGGTGTCCCATTCGTAGTTGAAGGTTGGGACGGCGGGGTTTCATAGATTAGGCAGACTCCCGATCATGGTCAACGCGTTTTTCGAGTGATCGATGAAGGGCGACGGCGAGGATCCAGAGGTCGTTGGCACCACCGAGCTTGCGGAAGCGCTTCTCCGCTTCCAGGAAACCGGTGGCCGCCCAGCGCATCGCCATGTCGGCGTCGCGATAGCGATGGACCCGAC
>WNEB01000136.1 GCA_009914575.1 Burkholderia gladioli | reverse complement strand
GACCGTGGTAGCCAATACTGCTCGCGCGAGCACCGCGCCCTGTTGGAGCAATACGCTTTGATCGCCAGCATGAGTGCCAGAGGCAACTGCTACGACAACGCAGCAATGGAGAGTTGGAACCACAGTCTGAAGGTCGAGGCCATCCATGGTGAACACCTCGCCACACGGGAGCAGGCCAAGGCTCATGTGTTTGACTACATTGAGGTTGACTACAATCGGATCCGGCTGCACTCGACCCTGGGCTACCTCAGCCCAGAGCAGTACGAGCTGGCCAATGTCGCTTAGATAGGTGTCCGTAAATCAGGGGCAAGATCAGTCAACGGATCTCGCTCGATTTATGCAACAACACCTCGGGGGGCAGCCGGGCCGGGTCAGGCCATCCGGCTCTTGGCCAGCGGCGGGTTGGCCGCGAAATAGCGCTTGATGCCGCGGAAGATCGCGTCGGCCATCTGCTTGCGATAGGCGTCGTCGTTCAGGCGGCGCTCTTCGTCGGGATTGCTGATGAACGCCGTTTCCACCAGGATCGACGGAATGTCGGGCGCCTTCAGCACGGCGAAGCCGGCCTGTTCGACCGAGCCCTTGTGCAGCTTGTTGATGGTGCCCACCTCGCGCAGCACGAAGTTGCCGTAACGCAGCGAATCGCGGATCTGCGCCGTGGTCGACATGTCGAACAGCGCGCGGTTGACCGACACGTCCTGCGTCTTCACGTTGATCCCGCCGATGTTGTCCGACGAGTTTTCCTTGTTCGCCATCCAGCGCGCGGCCGCGCTCGTCGCGCCGTGATCGGACAGCGCGAACACCGACGAGCCGTGCGCTTGCGGCGTGGTGAACGCGTCGGCGTGGATCGACACGAACAAGTCCGCCCCCACGCGGCGCGCCTTCTGCACGCGCACGTTCAACGGGACGAAGAAATCGTTGTCGCGCGTCATCATCGCGCGCATGTTCGGCGCGCCGTCGATCATCGCGCGCAGCTTCTTCGCGATGTCGAGCGCGACGTGCTTCTCGTACGTGCCGCCGCCGCCGATCGCGCCCGGATCCTCGCCGCCGTGGCCCGGATCGATCGCCACCGTGAGCAGGCGCACCGTGCCGTTCTTGCCGCCCTTCGGCGTGGTGAACGCGTAGGTGTCGGGGATGCCGTCGTCGTCATCGTCGTTCTTCGCGATCGCGGGCGGCGGCTTGACCGCCGGCTTGGCGGGCGACGCAGGCGAGGATGGCGTGGACGGCGACGACCGTGCGGCCTGCGGCGCGTTCTGCGCGAACTGCTGGAAGAACGCGTCGCTGTTGTCGCGCGAGGCGCCGGCCGGCGGCGTGCCGGGGCCGTTCAGCGCGGCCTGCGGCGGTTGCGCCTGCTGGGCCTGCTGCGTGCGCACGTCGTCGTTGAGCTGGCGCTCCTTGTGTTCGGTCTGCGCGATCAGGTCCGACAGCGGATCGGGCGCGACGGCCGGATACAGGTCGAACACCAGCCGGTAGCGATAGCTGCCGACCGGCGGCAGCGTAAACATCTGCGGCTTCACCGAACCTTTCAGATCGAACACCATGCGCATCACGTGCGGCTGATATTGACCGACGCGCACCGACTGGATTTGCGGATCGTTCGGCGCGATCTTCGACACCAGATCGCGCAGCGCCTGGTCGAGATCGAGGCCGTCGAGATCGACGACCAGGCGGTCCGGGCCTTGCAGCAGTTGTTGCGCGGCCTGCAGCGGCTGATCGGATTCGATCGTCACGCGCGTGTAATCGCGCGCGGGCCAGACGCGCACGCCGAGCACCGACGAAGCCATCGCCATGCGCGGCGCCACCAGCCCGAGCACGAGCGTGGACGCGCCGGCAACCAGCACCTTGCGGCGGCGCCAGTTGTGGGTGGTGGCGGCCGACTCGATCGACCGGAACGGTTTGATCAACATCTTTCGAGCCATGCGTTTCCTGAAGCACTGTAGGCCCGCGCCACGAGACGGCGGCCTTCGCCGTCGACGTCGAGCGCGAACACGAGATCCGGCACGCCGAGCAGCGTACCCGCCTGCTGCGGCCATTCGACGAGGCAGATCGCGCCGGCGTTGAAATATTCGCGAAAGCCTGCGTCCGCCCATTCGGCTGGATCACTGAATCGATAGAGATCGAAGTGATGCACCGCGAGTTCCCCACTTTCGCGCGGCAGCGCATACGGTTCGACGAGCGTGTAGGTGGGGCTTTTCACGCGGCCGGCGTGGCCGAGGCCGCGCAGCACGGCGCGCACCAGCGTGGTCTTGCCCGCGCCGAGATCGCCGACGAGCTGGATCTGCAGGCCGGAGAAGCCCTGTTGCGCGAGCTGCTGCGTGCGCAGCGCATCGATCGCGTGCGCTAAGCGGGTGCCGAACGCGGCGGTCGCCGCCTCGTCGGGCAGCGCGAAGACGCGCTCGGCGAGCGGGGCGGACGCGACGGACGCGACGATCGGATGGCTGGGCTGCGCGGGCATTCTCGTAAAATAGCGCGATGAACCGTAAACCGGAACTCGACGTGATGGACGCGCCCGCGACGCAACGCGAGGGCGCCGCGTCGCGCCGCCTCGACGATGCGGCGCTGGATGCGCTCGCACTGCGCATCAAGGCCTGGGGGCGCGAACTGGGTTTCGGGGCGATCGGCATCAGCGATATCGATCTCTCGGATGCCGAGGTGGGGCTTGCCGCCTGGCTGGAAGCCGGTTGCCACGGCGAAATGGATTATATGGCGAAACACGGCATGAAACGCGCGCGCCCGGCCGAACTTGTGGCCGGTACGCGACGTGTGATTTCGGCCCGTCTCGCCTATCTGCCGGCCGACACGGTGGCTGCCGGCGCCGCGTCCGGCGCGGGCGGCTGGCGTGCGCACGAGCAGGCGCGGCTCGACGATCCGGCCGCCGCGGTGGTGTCAATCTATGCGCGCGGCCGCGATTATCACAAGGTGCTGCGCAACCGTCTGCAGACGCTCGCCGATCGCATCGAGGCCGAGATCGGGCCGTTCGGCTATCGCGTGTTCACCGATTCGGCGCCGGTGCTCGAAGTCGAGCTCGCCCAGAAGGCCGGCACCGGCTGGCGCGGCAAGCACACGCTGCTGCTGCAGCGCGACGCCGGCTCGCTGTTCTTTCTCGGCGAGATCTTCGTGGACGTGCCGTTGCCCACCGACGCGCAAACCCGCCCCGACGCCGCGCCCGAAACGCCGGGCGCGCATTGCGGCAGCTGCACGCGCTGCATCGATGCCTGCCCGACCGGCGCGATCACCGAGCCATATCGCGTCGATGCGCGGCTGTGCATTTCGTATCTGACGATCGAACTGAAAGGCAGCATCCCCGAGCCGCTGCGGTCGCTGATCGGCAACCGCGTGTACGGCTGCGACGACTGCCAGCTCGTGTGCTCGTGGAACAAGTTCGCGCAGGCCGCGCCGGTCGCCGATTTCGACGTTCGGCACGGGCTCGACCGTGCGTCGCTGACCGAGCTGTTCGCATGGAGCGCCGCCGAATTCGACGCGCGCATGCAGGGCAGCGCGATCCGGCGCATCGGTCACGAGCGCTGGCTGCGCAATCTCGCGGTGGGGCTCGGCAACGCGCTGCGCGCGCCGGCCGGGCAACTGGCCGGCGACGCGCGCGAGGCGATCGTCGCGGCGCTGGCCGCGCGCGCCGACGATGCGTCCGAGCTGGTGCGCGAGCATGTCGAATGGGCGCTGCGGGCGGCGTAGGCGGCGTACAGTGACGGTTTCGGCGCAAGCGGCATCGAGGAGCGGGCCATGTTCAACGCAGTGATCGACGCGCCGTTCGGCAAGGTCGGGATTCGCACCGACGGCGCTTGCGTGCGCGAGATCGTCTATCTGCCCGAATCGGTGCGCGGCATCGAACCCGACAACGCGCTTGCACGGCGCGCCGCGAAGCAGATGGCGCGTTATTTCGCGCGGGCGTCGGCGCGCTTCGACCTGCCACTGGCCGAGGTCGGTTCGGCGTTTCAGCGGCGCGTCTGGCAGGCGATCGGCGAGCTGCCGCCCGGCACCGTCGCCACCTACGGGCAGATCGCGCGGCGCATCGGCAGTGCCCCGCGCGCGGTGGGCCAGGCCTGCGGCGCGAACTGGTTTCCGCTCGTGATTCCGTGCCATCGCGTCGTCGCGGCCGGCGGCATCGGCGGCTTCGCGAATCACGACGGCGACGGCTATTACCTGAAGATCAAGCGCTGGCTGCTCGCGCACGAAGGGATTCAATACTGATGGCATCGAAGGCGGGGAAAACGGAAGCGGGCGACGCCTTGGTGGACGAGGCCGGCGCCGGCGATGCGGCCGGCACGACAAAGCCGCGCAAGGCGCGCGGGACGGCCGCGGCGAAGACGGCCGGCACGGGCCGCAAGCCGCGTGCGGGGGCCGCGCCTCGCGCCCGGCGTGGCGCCGACGGTGAAACCGACGCCGGCGCGCAAGCGCTCGGCGGCACGCCCGAGCGCGACGCGATCCGCACCTCGATCGGCCTGTTCTGCGATGCGCTCTGGCTCGAACATGGCCTCTCGCAGAACACGCTCGACGCCTATCGCCGCGACCTGAGCCTGTTCGCGCAATGGCTGTCGGCCACGCACGGCGCGAGCGTCGATGCGGTGACCGAGGACATGCTGACCCGCTACATCGCGGCGCGCAGCGACGGCAAGGCGGCGTCGTCGAACCGGCGGCTGTCGGTGTTTCGACGCTACTACGGCTGGGCGATGCGCGAGCACCGCGCGAGCGCCGATCCAACGCTGCGGATCCTCTTCGGCGAAGCAGCCGGCGCGTTTTCCTTCGACGCTGTCCGAGGCGCAGGTCGAGGCGCTGCTCGGTGCCCCTACGTGACGACGCCGCTCGGGCTGCGCGACCGCACGATGCTCGAGCTGATGTATGCGAGCGGGCTGCGCGTCAGCGAACTCGTCACGCTGAAGACGGCGTTGTTGCATAAATCGAGCGAGATCCGTTGACGTTTACGCGCAACGGTCGCGGGGCCAGCCTCCTATCAAGTCAGATTCCAGAGTAACTGCCTAATTTTTGACAAGAAAATGCGCAAGGACATACACAAGAAAGGTGAGCCGAAGGCACGCTACCGTGTCAGGAATTGGGCGGCCTATAATGAAGGCCTGATCAACCGGGGGA
>WNEB01000135.1 GCA_009914575.1 Burkholderia gladioli | reverse complement strand
AGCAACAGTCCCGCTCTGCAACGCGCGCTCACCAATCGCTATCTCGGCTCCCTCGGTCTTCCATCGTTACGCACATAGCCGGTCAACCGATCTGAACCGCCGTGTACGGACCCGTACGCACGGTGGTTTGGGAGGGGTCGGGCCGCGAGGCCTGCCCCTATCCCGATTCGATCGGCCGCGCCGCCTGCCGCGCGGCGGGCGGCGGGCGGCGGGCGGCGCGGCCGGCAATCGTCGATTTCTTTGCCAGCTCTTCGAAATTTACTTTATAATCCTCTGTTTTCCGCATTTATGCCCGCGGAGAAGAATCAGGGAGAGCCTGCACAGCGCCCAGAGCGCAACCAAATCCAAGCAGGAAAAAAACAAGGGCAGCAGTCGTTATTTTTGGATCGATCATGAAGACGTTTTCCGCAAAAGTCCATGAGGTGACGCGCGAATGGTACGTGATTGACGCGACGGATAAGGTTCTCGGCCGTGTTGCCAGCGAAGTGGCACGCCGTCTGCGCGGCAAGCACAAGCCTGAGTTCACTCCGCACGTCGACACCGGTGATTTCATCATCGTTATCAACGCGAGCAAGTTGAAAGTCACGGGCAACAAGACGCTGGACAAGAAGTACTACCGTCACTCGGGCTACCCGGGCGGTATCTATGAAACGACGTTCGGCAAGATGCAAGAACGCTTCCCGGGCCGTGCGCTCGAGAAGGCGGTCAAGGGCATGCTGCCGAAGGGCCCGCTCGGTTACGCGATGATCAAGAAGCTCAAGGTCTACGCAGAAGCGACGCATCCGCACTCGGCTCAACAGCCGCAGGCGCTCGAGATCTAAAGGGACCCACCATGATCGGTAACTGGAACTACGGTACGGGCCGCCGCAAGAGCGCCGTCGCACGTGTCTTCATCAAGGCAGGCAAGGGCGACATCATCGTCAACGGCAAGCCCATCGCCGACTACTTCTCGCGCGAAACGTCGCTGATGATCGTGCGCCAACCGCTGGAACTCACGAGCCACGGCCAAACGTTCGACATCAAGGTCAACGTGACGGGCGGCGGCGAAACGGGTCAGGCAGGCGCAGTGCGTCACGGCATCACCCGCGCGCTGATCGACTACGATGCGGCGCTCAAGCCGCAACTGTCGAGCGCCGGCTTCGTGACGCGCGATGCGCGTGAAGTCGAGCGTAAGAAGATGGGTCTGCGCAAGGCACGTCGCGCAAAGCAGTTCTCGAAGCGTTAAGCGCTTCCGGCTCGTCCCCCCCGGGCGATGCCGCCGACGAAAACCGCCAGTTCCGACTGGCGGTTTTTTATGCGCGTTTCGATTCCGCGTTGGAATCGGGGCGCGACCCGGCTCGTCTCGTTCCGATCCGGCCCTGCCGGTGCGTTTCGCGCATGTCCCGCTTGATTTCGTGGACTTCGGCACGATCTTCGGAACCGCCCTACAATAGCGGCTAGTGTTTTTTGGAGAGTTCGTCATGAACGCTGTCACTGAATCCGCGGTTAGCACCGCCACCGAAATGCCGACCCCGTTCGTCTTCACCGACTCGGCGGCCGACAAAGTCAAGCAACTGATCGACGAAGAAGGCAATCCCGAGCTGAAGCTGCGCGTGTTCGTGCAAGGCGGCGGCTGTTCGGGCTTCCAGTACGGCTTCACGTTCGATGAAGAAGTCAACGAGGACGATTCCGTGCTGGTCAAGAACGGCGTCCAGCTGCTGGTCGATTCGATGAGCTACCAGTACCTGGTTGGCGCCGAGATCGACTACAAGGACGACCTGAACGGCGCCCAGTTCGTGATCAAGAACCCGAACGCCACGACCACCTGCGGTTGCGGCTCGTCGTTCTCGGTCTGAGCGCCAGGGCGTTTCGGCGGTTCGCGCCCGAATAGGGCGTTCACCGCTGGCGCCATGAAAAAACCCCACGCATGCGTGGGGTTTTTGTCGTTTCAGCGCGGATACAACGCACCGAGCACGCGTTCGCCGACCGCGCCCGTGACGCCCGCGATATTGCCGGGCTCGCGGGCCGTGAAGCGCCAGGCGAGCCAGGCAAAGGCGATCGCCTCGACCTGCTGCGGCGGCACGCCGAGCGCGACCGTGGTGTCGACCGTCGCGGCGACGCCGGCCTCGGCGAGCGCGTCGGCCAGCGCGCGCATCAGCGCCGGGTTGCGCGCGCCGCCGCCGCATACGTACACGGCGCGGCAATCGGCTGCGTGGCGACCGATTTCGCGCGCGATCGTCACGGCGGTGAGCGAGGTCAGCGTGGCCTGCACGGCCTCGGGCGGAACCTGCGCGAACCCCTGCAGCCGCGCGTGCAGCCACTCGGGATTGAACAGATCGCGCCCGGTGCTTTTCGGCGGCGGCAGGTCGAAATACGGCTCGGCCAGCAGCGCCGCCAGCAGCGCGGTGTCGACCGTGCCGCGCGCGGCGAACTGGCCGCCCTCGTCGAACGGCTTGCCGAGATGGCGCAGCGCCCAGGCGTCGAGCAGCGCATTGGCGGGGCCGCAGTCGAAGCCGCGCACGCCGGCGCCGTCGTGCGCGCCGGCGGCCGGCAGGATCGTGATGTTGCTGATGCCGCCGAGGTTGCATACCACCCGCGTTTCCCCGGCCGCGCCGAACACGGTGGCGTGAAACGCCGGCGCGAGCGGTGCGCCCTGACCGCCGGCCGCGATGTCGCGGCTGCGGAAATCGGCGATCACGTCGACGCGCGTCAGTTCCGCGAGCAGCGCCGGGTTGTTGATCTGGCGCGTGTAACCGCGCTCGGGGCGGTGGCGCACCGTCTGGCCGTGCACGCCGATCGCGCGCACCGCGTCGGGCGCCAGGTGCGCGGCGCGCTGCAGCTCGTGACAACAGACGGCATAGCGCGCGGCCAGCGCGTTGGCGGCCAGCGATTCGCGCTCGATCTCGTTCTCGCCGGGCTGCTGCAGCGCGAACAGCGCCTCGCGCAGCGTATCGTCGAAGCCGACGAAGCCCTCGGCCAGCACCTCGGGCGCCGCGCCGGTCGCGAAGCGCACGGCGATGCCGTCGCAGCCGTCCATGCTGGTGCCCGACATCAGGCCGAAGTAGACGCCATCGACCGGATGGGCGTCGTGATTGCCGGCGCGCTGGCCGGCCTGCGTTGGATTGGGCGCCACGGTTTCGCTCCTGTGCTGTCGTCGCGCACGCGGGCAACATGCCCGCGCCGCGGTGCCCCGATTATCCGCGCAAGCCGCCGCGCCGTTAAGCGATACCGGAACGCCCGCGAGTTATGGGAAAATCCCTCATTTTCCGACCGACCTCTTTCTTGCACCGATGAGCCAAGATCCCCAAACGAAGCCCGCGCTCCCGATTACCGACGGCGTGCGTGAAGCGCTCGCGATCACGAAACGCGGCGTCGACGAACTGCTGATCGAGGACGAGTTCGCGCAGAAGCTGGCGCGCAGCGAAGCCACCGGCACGCCGCTGCGAATCAAGCTCGGCCTCGATCCGACGGCGCCCGACATCCACATCGGCCACACCGTGGTGCTGAACAAGATGCGTCAGCTCCAGGATCTCGGCCACACCGTCATCTTCCTGATCGGCGACTTCACGTCGCTGATCGGCGATCCGTCGGGCCGCAACGCCACGCGCCCGCCGCTCACGCGCGAGCAGATCGAGCACAACGCGAAGACCTACTTCCAGCAGGCCGCGCTGGTGCTCGACCGCGAGAAAACCGAAATCCGCTACAACAGCGAATGGTGCCTGCCGCTCGGTTCGGACGGCCTTATCAAGCTGGCATCGCGCTACACGGTCGCGCGCATGATCGAGCGCGAGGATTTCACCAAGCGCTTCCAGGGAGGCGTGCCGATCTCGATCCACGAATTCCTGTACCCGCTGATGCAGGGCTACGATTCGGTCGCGCTCAACGCGGATCTGGAGCTCGGCGGCACCGACCAGAAGTTCAACCTGCTGGTGGGCCGCGAACTGCAGAAGCAATACGGCCAGGAACAGCAGTGCATCCTGACGATGCCGTTGCTCGAAGGCCTTGACGGCGTCGAGAAGATGTCGAAGTCGAAGCACAACTACATCGGCATCAGCGAGAAGCCGAACGACATGTTCGGCAAGCTGATGAGCATCTCGGACGTGCTGATGTGGCGTTACTTCGAGCTGCTGTCGTTCCGTCCGCTGGGCGAGATCGCGACGTTCAAGACCGAGATCGAGGCGGGCCGCAACCCGCGCGATTTCAAGGTGCTGCTCGCGCAGGAAATCGTCGCGCGCTTCCACTCGCAGGCCGACGCCGAACGCGCGCTGGAGGATTTCAACCACCGCGCCAAGGGCGGCGTGCCCGACGACATTCCGTCCGTCACGCTCACCGGCGCGCCGCTCGCGATCGGCCAGTTGCTCAAGCAGGCCGGCCTCGTGCCGTCCACCAGCGAGGCGCTGCGCAACATCGAGCAGGGCGGCGTGAAGATCGACGGCGCCACCGTGTCCGACAAGGGCGTCAAGATCGAAGCCGGCGAATACGTCGTGCAGGTCGGCAAGCGCCGCTTCGCGCGCGTGACACTCGGCGCATGATCGCGCTGATCCAGCGCGTGAAGCGCGCCGACGTGCGGGTGGGCGAGCGCGTCACCGGCGAGATCGGCGCAGGGCTGCTAGCGCTGGTGTGCGCCGAGCGCGGCGACACCGAGGCGGCGGTCGACAAGCTGCTCGCCAAGGTGCTCGGCTATCGCGTGTTCAGCGACGCGGCCGGCAAGATGAACCTGCCCGTCACGAACCTCGATGGCGAGGGCCGCGCGGGCGGCCTGCTGCTCGTCTCGCAGTTCACGCTGGCGGCCGATACCCAGAGCGGGATGCGCCCCGGCGGTGTCCCAAACGTAGTTGAAGGTTGAAGGCGGCGGTTCCCGTAGGAATCCGAGAGAATCGGGTTTCCAGGACCTGGCGGTTTCAAGAGTGAAGTGCAACACGCCGCTGGTTAATGGGCTGGAACTCGGTCGGCGGGGTTAGCCAGAACCTGAGCCAGGATTTGCAAAGGGGTGTGCCAGTTCAGTCCGGCGCGTGGTCGAGTGTTGAGTAAGTCGGCAATCGCATCGAGGTCGTCTTGAGAGTAGATGGACAGATCCGTGCCCTTGGGCAAGTACTGGCGCAGCAGGCCGTTGGTGTTCTCACACGTGCCGCGCTGCCAAGGGCTGTGCGGGTCGCAGAAGTAGACGCGAACGTTGGTCGCG
>WNEB01000134.1 GCA_009914575.1 Burkholderia gladioli | reverse complement strand
CTGCACGTGGCGGTGGCGATCCTGCGCGGCCGCGGCCTGTCATGGGGCGACCGCCTGGCCACGCTGCGCCTGATGCGCGGCCTGCGCACCATGTCCTGGACGCCGCCGCGCGACTGGACCGTGCAGCAGCTGCTGCACTATCACGCGCAGTCCGACACGCTGATTCGCCAGGTCTGGGAACCGCTCTGCCTGGCCGCCCTGAATACCCCGGTCACCACGGCCAGCGCCGTGCTGTTCGCGCGCGTGCTGCGCGACAGCCTGGCCGGCCGCCGCGAAGACAGCGACCTGCTGCTGCCGTGCACCGACCTGTCGGCGCTGTGGCCCGATGCCGCCGCGCGCCAGGTCACCATGCGCTACGGCAGCACGGTGCGCCAATTGCAGCCGTCCGACAACGGTATCGACATCAACCAGGAACGCTTTGATGCGGCCGTGCTGGCCGTGCCACCGACCTTCGCCGCGCGCCTGCTCGACGGCCCGCTACGGGCGGCGGGGGCAACCGGTTTGGCGGGCCCCCCCCCCCCCCCCCCGCCAGCAGCGCGACGATGCCCGACGGCCCCATCCACAGCATGAAGCGCTGGAACGCCCGCGATTCGTAGAGCCGCGCGCCGCGCCCCAGCCACCAGCCGAGCAGCACCGCAAACAGCATCAGGAAGCCGAGCCCGGCCATCGCGCGAAACGTCCAGAACACGATCGGCGAATACGGGCGGTCCTCGCGCGGGAAGGTCTTGAGGCCGCGTATTTCGCCGTCCCAGCTATTCGTGAGGATCAGGCTGCCCAGGTGCGGCACCTGGATCGCGTAGCGCGTGACCTCGGCATCCATGTCGGGCAGCCCGAACAGGTTAAGCGCCGTGCCGCCGTGCTCGGTTTCCCAGATGCCCTCGATCGCCGCGATCTTGGCCGGCTGGCTGGTATTCGCGCGTGTTCAGGCCGTGCGCGTCGCCGATCAGGATCTGCAGCGGCACGAGCGGCAGCAGCAGCCACAGCGCCATCGAGAAGCTGCGCGCGACGACCGGGTCGCGCCGCCCCTTCAGCAGGTGCCACGCGCCGCAGGCCGCCACCAGGAAGCCGGCCACGATGAAAGCGGCCACCGTCATGTGCAGCAATCGATAGGGAAACGAAGGATTGAAGACGATCTTCCACCAGTCCACCGGCACCAGCCGGCCGTTCTCGATGCCGAAGCCCTGCGGCGTCTGCATGAAGCTGTTGGAGGCGAGGATCCAGAACGTGGAGATCAGCGTGCCGAGCGCGACCATCAGGGGGGCGAAATAATGCGCGCTCGCTCACGCGCTGCCAACCGAACAGCATCACGCCGAGGAAACCGGCTTCGAGGAAGAACGCCGTCAGCACTTCGTAGGTCAGCAGCGGGCCGGTGACATTGCCGGCGATGCGCGAGAAGCCGCCCCAGTTGGTGCCGATCTCGTAGGCCATCACCGCGCCCGAGATCACGCCCATGCCGAAGCCCACTGCGAAGATCTTCGACCAGAACAGGAACATGTCCTTGTAGGACGAATCGCCGGTTTTGAGCCACATGCCTTCGAGCACCGCGAGAAAGCTGGCCATGCCGATGCTGATCGCCGGAAACACGATGTGGAACGACACCGTGAACGCGAACTGCAGACACGCCAGATGCAATGCGTCGAAGATCTCCATGCGGCCTCCCCTTCGCCAGCGCCTGGGCCGGGCGCCGGCTTTGCGCCGTGCTGTCTGTCGTCGTGACGGCGGCCACTGCATCCGCGATGACCGCCGCGATGGTTGCCCGTGCATCGAACCGGCCAATATCAAGCAGCGCGAAACAATCCGGGCCGTTGAAACGCGCCGCCCGCTTCGCGGCGGGCGGCAAGCATCAACAATAAACCATCCATGGGAAAGGTAAAGGCCGCCCGGCGCGCCTGCGCGCGGCAAGCGACCGGCGCGGCGGCGCGAGGCAGGCTGCGTGCCCGCGAGACAGACCGGCCGGGCGCGCGCCCGGCCGCCAGGTTCACGCCTTGGCGCGCGACGCGACGAGCCGGTACGCGGCGATCGAGCCGCCCACGGCGATCAGCACCGGAATCAGGAAATCGTGGCCGACGCGCGTGAATTCCACCATCAGCACGATGGCCGTCAGCGGCATCTGCATCGACGCGGCCAAGAACGCCGCCGCGCCGACGATCGCGAACGCGCCGGCGGACGCGCCCGGCCAGGCCAGGCTCCACACGCCGCCGAGCACGATCGCCAGCAGCGCGCCGTTGGCGAGGCCGGGCGTCAGCAGCCCGCCTTCCGCCCCAGCCCGCAGGCTGCTCCATTCGATCGCCACCTTCAGCACCAGCAGCGCGGCGGCCATGCCGATGGTCAGCGCGCTGTCGAAACCGAGCGCGACCGGGCCCTTGCCGTTGCCGAGCAGCGCCGGCAATGCGATCGACAGGCCGCCGATGATTGCGAAATTGAGCACCGACAGCACCGGCAGCCGCCAGTCGCGCGGCGCGGCGGCGCGCGCGGCCGTGGTCAGGCGCGTGAAGCCGTAGGCGGCCACGCCGAACACCGGCCCGCACACGGCGGACCACACCACCAGCGAGGCGTCGATGGCGAGCGGCCCGACCGTGTACTGATGCTCGTTGCCCAGGCCGATCCAGGCCGCCACGGCGGCGATCGCCGAGCTGGCCAGCGCCGGCACGGCGGTCGACCAGCCGAAGCTGCCGAGCAGCACCTCCATGACGAACACCGCGCCGCCGAGCGGCACGTTGTAGACGGCGGCCAGCCCCGCGCCCGCGCCGCAGGCCACCATCAGCCGCTGATCGGCGGCCGAGAGCCCTGCCCGATGCGCGATCCAGCCGGCCCACAGAGAGCCGATCTCGCGCGGCGCCACCTCGCGACCGAGCGGCGAACCGAGCGCCACCGTCACGATCTGCAGCAGCGCATGCACGGTCGTTCTGACGATCGGCATGCGCGGATCGGCGGCCTTCACGGCGCGCTTGATGCTTACGAGCGGCTTGCCCCAGCGATACAGCGCCCACCAGCCGAAGCCGGCCACCAGGCCGCAGCCGGTCAGCACCAGCACGCGCCGCAGCGGCGAAGCCTGCGACACGCCCTGCAGAAAGCTTTCGTTGCTGATCACGTGCGCGACGCTGTAGCCGTAGGCGAGATGCTGGATCGCATGCAGCAGCGCCAGCAGCATGCCGCCGAGCCCGCACCCACGCCCGTCAGCACCGTGACGAGCGCGAGCCGCACGAGCGGGCGGCTCGCGGTGCGCGGCGTGTCCGCGGTCGGAGCGGCGGACGGGCGGGACGAAGCGGCGGGACGGGCGGCGGGCGTGGGCATGGTTCGTTGATCGAAAGGAAGGCGAAGGCCGGCGGTGGAACCGCATCGTGGGCGCGGGCGCACGCGCCCGCAATGTTCGACATTCTAGACATCGCCGTTTCATGAAACAAATGGATTTTTCTTCTCGATTCATTTGCCCGATGCATATCTCGAAAAAGATCTGCGGCAGAACCGCCCGCCCCCGCGTTTTCCCTGATCAGGCGAATCTTGACGCCCGCACGCGAATCGACAACACTGCACTTCAACACAGTGTGATCACAGATCAAACTCGGAGATTTCCGCCTTGGACCCTCGTATCGCCCAGCCCGCCCTGCAAGCCGTCGAATCCGAAACGATGGCCGATCAGGTCTATCTGCAACTGCGCGAAGCGCTGATGAGCGGCCGCTTCGCGCCCGGCCAGGCCCTGAGCCTGCGCGGCGTGGCCGAGGCCGTGGGCTCGTCCACCATGCCGGTGCGCGCGGCGCTGACCCGCCTGCGCGCCGAGCGCGCGCTGGTGGACGGCCCGAACCGCGCGATGGTGGTGCCGCCGATGACGGTCGAGATGCTCGAGGAATTGCGCGACGTGCGGATCGCGCTCGAAGGCTGCGTGGCCGCCCGCGCCACGGCGCGCATGAGCGACGCGGAAATCGAGGAAGTGCGCGCGCTCTGCGAGGCGATGCACGTGCACGCCGAGGCCGGCGACACGCGCGAATACCTGCGCAGCAATTTCGCGTTCCACCGCGCGATCTACCGGCACGGCGCGAGCGAAAGCACGCTGGCCATCGTCGAGAACCTCTGGATGCGGATCGGCCCGTTCCTGAACATGGTCGCGCCCGACATCCCGCACATGCGCCGCTCGATGGTGGTGCACCGCGCGATCGTCGACGCGCTGGCCCGCCGCGACAGCGCCGGCGCGCGCGCCGGCATCGCGCTCGACATCGACGGCGCCGCGCACGACCTCACCGCCACGCTGAACACCGCGCAGGCAACCCGGCTCAAGCCCGTGCGCGCCTGACGGCGCACCGGCAGCGCGGCATCGGCGGCAACCTCGCCGCCGTCGCGACAACCCTCAGTAAAACGAAACAGGAGACACCCCGGCATGGCCATTCTCGAGCTGCTCAAACCCTACTCCGGCCTGCGCGTGCTCGTCACGGGCGGCGCGGTCGGCATCGGCCTCACGATTGCCGACGCGTTCGCGGAATGCGGCGCGCGCGTGCACGTGTGCGACGCCTCCGACGCGGCGATCGCCGCGCGCTGAACGACCGCCCCGGCAAGCCCGCGATCGGCGCGACGCTGGCCGACGTGGCCGATCCGGCCGCCATCGACCGCGTGTTCGCCGACGTGCGCGCCACGCTCGGCGGCCTCGACGTGCTCGTCAACAACGCCGGCATCGCCGGCCCCGCCGGCGGCGTCGACGAGATCGACCCGGGCGACTGGGAGCGCACCATGTCGATCAATCTCGACGCGCAATACCGCTTCGCGCGCCAGGCCGTGCCGATGCTGCGCGATTCCGCGCACGGCGGCTCGATCATCGCGCTGTCGTCGGTGGCGGGCCGGCTCGGCTACGCGTTCCGCACGCCGTACGCGGCCACCAAGTGGGCGATCGTCGGCCTGGTCAAGAGCCTCGCGATCGAACTGGGCCGGCCGGCATCCGCGTCAACGCGATTCAGCCCGGCATCGTGCGCGGCCCGCGCATGACCGGCGTGATCGACGCGCGCGCCAAACAACTGGGCCTCAGC
This sequence comes from Burkholderia gladioli, assembly GCA_009914575.1. Classification (GTDB taxonomy): domain Bacteria; phylum Pseudomonadota; class Gammaproteobacteria; order Burkholderiales; family Burkholderiaceae; genus Burkholderia; species Burkholderia gladioli_B. Next base: position 163 of record WNEB01000134.1, on the reverse strand, counting down.
TACGACGAGATGGAAGCGCGCTACCTCGAAAAGATCGCCTCTCTTGAATTTCGAGTGGGTGGATTTTTCCGGGTCAAGGGCGGGCGAAGCCCGGCGCAGCGAACCCTTGATGCGGAGAAATCTACGAGCCCGTCCGGCGGCGAGGACTTCCCCGCCTTGGGGC